>CAMNCV010000158.1 GCA_946534585.1 uncultured Prevotellaceae bacterium | reverse complement strand
CAACACACAGGGCTCGCTCAATGCCATTGGCACTGGAGAATACACAGAGGGAATGTCAATGAAAAATTATACCAACTACGTCATTGTTCCAATCGACAAAGACGGTAAGGCTATAGACATAAGAGGTCGCGGCGGAATATTTGGCACACTTGATGGTGTCGGTGCTTTAGACGGCAAAGCAGGCGAGAAAGTAAAGATAACGGCACACGTATCAGGTGTAGGTGTTGACGGAGCAAACTCAAAGAAAGCCAACGACATGAAGCGCTGGGCAAGGCTTGCCAAGTATGTCATTATGGATAAGACTACCGATGCCTACAAACAACTTGACGAACAGCTCAAGGCTGAGAAGAAGCAGGAGGAACTTGACGCCGCAAAGAAAGTTGCAGGGGAATGAGAACTCCGCATTTATGCTTGCGCTCAGCGTAAAACTGTGAACTGTGAACTGAACTGTGACGGCGACATGCCGGTAAACTTCTGAAACGCACGGCGGAAAGTGGAGATACTGCCGAAACCGCTCTGCTGTGCTATGTACTCAAGAGTATATTCAGGATGCTCACGCATCATGGATATGCTCTTTTTCTCTATGCGCAGGCGGTTGATGTAGTCATAAAACGACTGACCTACGCTGTCGCGAAGATATTGTGATAGGTAAGTGCGGTTGGTGTGCATCATTGTGGCAAGGTCCTGAAGTGTCAGGTTGGCATTAAGGTAGAGTTCCTTCTCTTCCACAAGGCGTTCCATGTCGCCGGCAGAAAACGGCAGTGAGAGACTTTGTTGCTGCTGCTTGAAAGAACTGTCGGTGCTGGGTATGGCAATAGGGCGGAAGTTCCAACTGTAGCGTAATACCATGAGCCATAGGGCGAGTGTAGATACATAGTATAATATATCAGTCACTACCGTGGCGCTTAGCGACGTGAAAAACCACGACAACTGACTCACTATTGCAAACAGAAATACCGGGTGCAGCCACGATACATCAATGTTGTCGATGTTTGAGTAGTTTGTGCGCACATAGCTGATATGGCGCTTTGCCTTTACATAGCCTGTTATGACCACTGTCCAAGCATAGCACCATAGGAATATGCCATAGGCATATATCACCCATTTAGTGGGCATGACGGCATAAACTGAGGTAAAGGCAACAAAAGGCAGCGACAACAACAGCAGCCGCTTTATGGTAGTCCAACCTGGCTTCACCACTTCAAAAAGTAATAGGGTATAGGTCAGTGCCGACCAACCGTCGATTATCATAATCCAGTTGAGTACACTTTCCGTATAAAACCCGGGGAATGTCATTATGAGGTCTTTCAGGTTTGACACTGCCCATACCGCCATGACAGTGCCGAGAACAGTCTGATAGCGTGTGCGAAAGTTGCGAAAGCAGAGTATGTGTATGGCGAAGATGCTAAAGAACGCCGTGGAAAAACCGATGAAGAATGCAGAGAGATTCATTATAATTCACAGTTTACAGTTCATAGTTTTGCTGTTGCAAAGGTAATAGCTCATGTAGCGCTAATGTAGGGGCAAAATTTGCAAAATAGCGATATTTTAGTAACTTTGTAGTAGTAAACAGACAATGAAACTAAAGAATATCGCTATGATTACCGAGGACAAATTTACAGAAATTTTTTGTATTATCGATGAATTTTGCAAGTTTTTTGAGCAGGAGAATGGGGAAAAAATCGCAATCATCTAAATAACAGATGATTGCGATTTTGTTAAGTTGTCCTACGCGGATTCGAACCACGACAAACAGAACCAAAACCTGTTGTGCTACCATTACACCATAGGACAATCCTAAGTATATCAAATGCCTCCGAAATATTATGCTGAAACATTTGCGAGTGCAAAGGTAATATATTTTTTTTATATTACCAAATTTTCCTTCGTTTTATTTTACTGTAATGAGGTAATAATTCTTCTTACCACGCTGAGCGAGTATATACTTGCCACCGATGAGGTCCTCCTTTGTGAGTGGACGATTCTGGTCGGCAAGTTTCTCCTTGTTGATGGAAACACCGCCACCTTGAACCATTTTGCGCATCTCGCCCTTTGAAGGGAACACCTTGCAGTCATCACGTGTCAGTATCTCCACCGCAGGCTGACCGAGCAAGTCAGATGTTATGGTGAAGTTCTCTACACCATCAAACACATCAAGGAAAGTCTGCTCGTCAAGTTTCTCAAGAGCATCCTTCGTAGCCTTGCCAAAGAGTATGTTACTTGCCTCGATAGCCATGTCAAGATCCTCCTTTGAATGTACCATTACTGTTACCTCCTCAGCCAGACGCTTCTGCAAGATGCGACGACCTGGATCCTGCTTGTGCTCCTCTACGAGTGCATCGATAGTCTCTTTGTCGAGTGATGTGAATATCTTGATGTATTTCTCAGCGTCATCATCGCTGACATTGAGCCAGAACTGATAGAACTTGTAAGGAGAGGTACGGTTACGGTCGAGCCAGATGTTGCCGCTCTCTGTCTTACCAAACTTCTTTCCGTCAGCCTTTGTTATGAGTGGACAAGTGAGGGCGTAAGCCTCCTGGTCATTGCCCAATGTACGACGAATAAGCTCCGTACCAGTAGTCATGTTACCCCACTGGTCATTGCCGCCAAGCTGCATCTTACAGTTCTTCTCCTGATAGAGGTGCAGGAAATCATAACCCTGCAGCAACTGGTATGTGAATTCAGTGAATGAAAGACCATCGCGAGCAGTTCCGTTGAGGCGCTGCTGCACTGAGTCCTTAGCCATCATATAGTTCACGGTGATATGCTTACCCACGGTGCGAGCGAAGTCAAGGAAGGTGAAATCCTTCATCCAGTCGTAATTGTTCACCATCTCTGCACCGTTAGGAGCATCGCTGTTGAAGTCAAGGAACTTCGACACCTGCTTCTTGATGCACTCCTGATTGTGGTAGAGCGTTTCAGAGTCGAGCAGGTTACGCTCCTGTGATTTACCAGAAGGGTCGCCAATCATACCAGTGGCACCGCCCACAAGGATGATAGGCTTATGGCCACACTGCTGCAAATGGCGTAGCATCATGATACCACAGAGGTGGCCTATGTGAAGAGAATCTGCCGTTGGGTCGGTGCCAAGATAAGCCGTCACCATTTCCTTCTGAAGCAGTTCCTCTGCTCCTGGCATTATCTGCGCGAGCATACCGCGCCATTTCAGTTCTTCTACAAAATTCTTCATTATAGAGAGTTTTATTGTTGTTTTTATCTGTCTCTGTCAGTTGTTATCTGTTGTTATAGCGGCAATCGTTCCTATAGTACCTATAGTCCTCTTCTCATGGTACCGGGTCATATCCGCTACCTCCCCACGGGTTGCATCTTAATATACGCCACACGGCAAGGTACAATCCTTTTATTGGTCCGTGCTTGACTATTGCTTCCTTGGCATACTGCGAGCATGTAGGTGTGAACCTGCAAGCGGCAGGGGTAAATGGACTTATGGCATGCTGATAAAACCATATCGGGGCGAGCAACAGCCACGTAAACACCTTTCGTATGTAGCGAAACAATATCATGCGTTTTCCTTTTCTGTCATACGCCGAAGCAGGTTTAGAACCTTCTTCTCTACTACGGCCGTAGGGTAATGTTTCGTGTCAAGCCATATCATAGCCATGTGTACCACCTTACCTTCTGGCATCTGTATGACAGCGCGGTTATTGCGGTAGGCCTCCCGTACCTGACGCTTTACATGATTGCGGTCAACGGCATGTTTGAAATATCGCTTTGGCACGGAAATAAGCAACGCATTACTGTCGTTTCCACGGTAATCGCCATCGGCGGGTTTATCTATCACGCGATAAGCCATGCGCAATGGATAAGCAAGAAACGAGCCACTGTTACCTGGCTCGAATATCTTGTCTATCAAATAGCGGCTGCATAGTCGTTCTGATTTCGGGAAACGGTTATTCATCTTCTTGTTCCTGAAGGAAATGGCGCAAGGCCCCCGTCATTGACGGATAGCGCTCCGTAGGAGCTTCAAGGGCAAGATTTAGTCCTGCATCGCGCACAGCCTTAGCCGTAGAAGGGCCGAACGTACCAATCTTCAGTTCGTCTGGTTTCATCTTTGGAAAATTCTCCTGCAAGGCCTTAATACCTGCTGGTGAGAAGAACAATGCCATATCATAGTCGAAAGACTTCAGTTCCTCGGGGGTAAAGTTATTGCTTACGGTGCGATACATCACACACTCTGTATGGTCGAGTTCCTTAGAGTCAAGCAGTTTAGCAATAGAGTCACTTGCCACATCGCTCAATGGTACGAGAAACTTCTCGCCCTTGTGCTTGACCATTGACGGTATAAGATCATCAATCTTGCCAGTCTCACCAAAGAATATCTTACGCTTACGATACTGAGCATACTTCTGTATATAGAGAGCGATAGTCTCAGTAACGCAAAAATACTTTGTTGTCTCGGGCATCGTGATGCGCATCTCCTTCGTAAGGTTGAAGAAATGGTCTATGGCATGGCGCGAAGTGAACACGATGGCCGAATATTCAGTTATGTTTACCTTTTGTTTGCGGAAGTCCTGTGGGGTGATACCTTCCACCTTAATGAATGGACGGAACACGAGTTCTACACCGAAATCGCGCGCAATGTCGTAATATGGTGACTTGTCACTTGAGGGTTTTGGTTGTGAAATTAGAATCTTTTTAACCATCGTGTTTATGCTAAATGTTTATCTTTAGGTATTCTGCTATGAACAGTGCTACGACCGTCAGCAGAGCTATTGGTACGGCTTTCAGGGTGCAAAGGTACAAAAAAAACTGCAAAAAATTACCGTTTTTTTGAAAAAACACCCTATAAGCCTTGTAAAATCGCAACATCATAGTAGTGCCAACCACTGCCAAAGCCGCAGTTATGGCGGTCTCAATATTGAGATGGAAATAGAAATACACCAATGCAACTGGGAGCAGCAACGCTCCTTGCAGTGCTATGAAGAAAAGTCGTGCACCTGCCCATATCATGCGCTGACTATCAGTAAAGTACACTGGCAGCACTAAGGCCTCGAGCAGTTCACATACCAACCTATAGAGCAGGAATATCAGGAAGTATATGCCTATCAGTTGGTAGTCGCCCACGCTGAAATCTTCTCCGTCAGCAAGTTTATAGCGAGCCAGAGTATAGGTAAACAATCCCATGAGCAGCACACCCTGCAGTGAGAAATACACTTGATAGCGCATCTCACTCGATGTCTCACGCATTATGGCGGAATCCTCACGCGGTGTACGGAAGATGTTCTTCAACTGAAACCGCAAGAATCGCCAAGAGCGAGAAGCCGTGAGTATAGTAAGCAATATACAGATAAACAGTCCCATAGACAGAAAACTGTCGCTGGCAATGGTATATTCCACCGGCACACCCACTACGCCATCGCGGACGGGCGGTAATTCCTCATGATAGTGCTGCGTGGTACTCACATAAGAGTCAAACGTTCCTTTCCATGTTGCTTTCTTATGAAAGCCATTAAGTTGCAGTTCGGGCAGGCTGTCGCGCTGATACATGCCTGGCACCTCTGGCAGATTGTCGAAGCGCCATTTATGCACATGACCGGTATCTGCCACTGCCGATGCGGTGTCAGCAAACTCAGCGTTGGCTACGCTGTGGTGAGATATGGAATCCTGAGGGTTCAATATTTCTATTCGTCAATACTTCAGTTATACTACACGCCAAATTCCTTTTTGAACTTATCTACAAGGTCAAGCTTTTCCCATGTAAACAGTTCCACTTCCATCTCCTTTGTAGGGTGATAGGCAGAGGTGAACACCTTCTTGACGGTGCGTGGCATACGTCCCATGTGACCGTAAGCCGCTGTCTCGCTGTATATAGGCTGACGCAGTTTCAACGTGCGCTCAATAGCCTTCGGACGGAAGTCAAACAGTTGCTTGTCCTTCAGCTTCTCAGCTATCTCGCTGTCGGTATATTTTACATGGCTCTTGCCGTAAGTGTTTACATATATGCTTACAGGCTCAGCCACTCCGATGGCATAGCTCAGCTGTACCAGTATCTCGTCACTTACACCGGCAGCCACAAGGTTCTTTGCTATGTAGCGTGCAGCATATGCTGCAGAGCGGTCAACCTTCGACGGGTCTTTGCCTGAGAAGGCACCGCCGCCGTGCGCTCCCTTGCCACCGTAGGTGTCAACTATTATCTTGCGACCGGTCAGACCCGTGTCTCCGTGAGGACCGCCGATGACGAACTTGCCCGTAGGGTTCACGTGGTACTTTATCTCTGTGTCAAAGAGTTTCAGCATCTTCTCGTCCTTCAGCTGCGCCTTTACGCGAGGAATGAGGATATTGATAACGTCCTCTTTGATTTTGGAGAGCATCCTGTTGTCTTCGTCAAACTCGTCGTGCTGTGTTGACACTACAATAGTATCAATACACTGAGGCACACCGTCATCGCTGTATTTTACCGTAACCTGAGATTTAGCGTCAGGGCGGAGATATGTCATGACCTTGCCTTCCTTGCGTATTTCGGCAAGAGTCTTCATTATGAGATGTGCCAGATCGAGTGTTACCGGTATGTAGCGGTCAGTCTCGTTAGTGGCATAACCAAACATCATGCCCTGGTCGCCGGCTCCTTGATCCTCCTCCTTCTCGCGTGACACACCCCTATTGATGTCGCCGCTCTGCTCATGTATGGCAGAGAGCAGTCCACAAGAGTTGCCGTCAAACTGGTATTCTGACTTGGTGTATCCTATACGGTTGATTGTCTTACGAGCGATGGTCTGCAGGTCAATGTATGCCTCTGATGTCACCTCGCCCATAAGCACTACCTGACCAGTAGTAACAAACGATTCTATGGCGCAATGCGATTTCTCATCGTATGCCAGGAACTGGTCGAGCAACGCATCACTTATCTGGTCGGCTACCTTATCTGGATGGCCTTCTGAAACTGATTCTGAAGTAAAGAGATACATTCTAATTAGTAATTAAGAATTAGTAATTTTACAATGTAGCCTCCTTAAATGGGGCTAATATCAAATAAATCCTGCATACGCAGCGCACCTCAATAGAAAAGACCTCCTATTAAGCATTATGAGTTATGAATTATGAGCATCCCCCTTGTTCGAGCGACTCATAAATCATAACTCACAACCTAATAATCAGCGAAGTAGAACTTCAGCCTTTTTTACTTACGCAGACCGAGAGCCTTGATGATGGCGCGATAGCGGTTGATGTCGCGATCGTAGAGATAGTCAAGCAGAGCACGACGCTTACCTACGAGCTTTGTCAATGAGCGTGCTGTGCGATAGTCCTTGTGATTTTTCTTCAGGTGCTCAGTGAGGTGCTTGATGCGATAGGTGAAAAGAGCAATCTGGCTCTCTGCAGAACCTGTGTCTGTTGCCTGCTTGCCATACTGGCCGAAGATCTCAGTCTTCTTTGCGCTGTCTAAATACATTTTATTATTCTTTGCTTTTTGCTGTGACTGTATGAGTAATTTTAATTACATTACATCCTTCAGATGCCCACGAAAACCCAGTCACCAAGCCCTCTGGCATCATTCAAATGCAGCTCTATGTCTCAAAAGCGAGTGCAAAGGTACTGCTTTTTCTTGAATTGCAGAAATTTAGAAGGATATTTCTTTTAAATGTTAAATATTTTTAACTAATCACTTATTTGGGTTTTTGTAATTGAAACTTGTTGTTGAATCTACGCTTTTACTTTTAGGTGGGTTCTATAAATTAGCTTTGACAGATTTTCGGATTTCTTTCGAGGGCAGAGTGTCAGCAGATGAGGGAGCATAGCGGGCTATGTGACCAAAGATGCTGACAGTATGCACCGAAAGAAAACGAAAAGATGGCAAAACGTCAACCCCACACTTTAAGTATAACATTACGGTGGTAATTTATAG
>CAMNCV010000157.1 GCA_946534585.1 uncultured Prevotellaceae bacterium | reverse complement strand
ACAGTTTGCACCGAAAGAAAACGAAAAGATGGCAAAACGTCAATCCACACTTTAAGTATAACATTACGGTGGTAATTTATAGAACCCACCATTATATAAAGAAATTGTCTGAAATCCTTGCATTAGCAAGAATTTCAGACAATTTTACTTTGTCATGTCAAAAAAAATGAGTAACTTTGCACGATTAAATAAATTACCAGCAGAAAGAACAATCAAACTATATACACAACAAACAAAACACAATGGCAAAAATTACGAAAGAGGCCGCTCTGCAGTATCACGAGAACGGTCGCCCAGGAAAGATTGAGGTAATGCCTACAAAGCCTTACCGCACACAGACAGACTTGTCACTCGCTTATTCACCAGGCGTGGCATATCCTTGTCTGGAGATTCAGGAAACACCAGACTCAGTTTACAAATACACAGACAAGGGAAACCTCGTGGCTGTGATATCTAACGGCACCGCAGTGCTCGGACTTGGCGACATAGGCGCTATGTCAGGAAAGCCTGTGATGGAGGGTAAGGGATTGCTCTTCAAGATTTACGGTGGCGTTGACGTGTTCGATATAGAGGTTGACGAGAAAGACCCTGAGAAGTTCTGCGAGGCAGTGGAGAAGATAGCACCTACATTCGGTGGTATCAACCTCGAGGATATCAAGGCACCTGAGTGCTTCTACATCGAGGACCGTCTGAAGAAGACTCTCGACATACCAGTGATGCACGACGACCAGCACGGTACTGCCATCATCTCGTCTGCAGGTCTACTCAATGCCCTTGAGGTAGCTGGCAAGAAGATTGAGGACGTGAAGATAGTAGTGAGCGGTGCAGGTGCTGCCGCCATCATGTGTACGAAGCTGTATGTAGCCCTCGGCGCACGTCGTGAGAACATCCTCATGCTCGACTCTAAGGGCGTTATCACCTCTGACCGTGAGAACCTGACAGAGCAGAAGAAATTCTTCGCTACAGACCGTCGCGATGTTCACACACTGGAGGAGGCAATGAAGGGCGCTGACGTGTTCCTCGGATTGTCAAAGGGCAACGTGGTTTCACAGGATATGATCCGTTCAATGGCAAGCAACCCAATCGTGTTTGCATGCGCTAACCCTGTACCAGAGATTTCATACGAGGACGCTATGGCTGCACGTCCAGACGTGCTGATGTCAACAGGACGTTCTGACTATCCAAACCAGATAAACAACGTAATCGGTTTCCCATACATCTTCCGCGGTGCGCTCGACGTTCACGCCAAGGCCATCAACGAGGAGATGAAGATTGCTGCCGTTCACGCCATTGCCGACCTGGCAAAGCAGCCAGTGCCTGAGGTAGTGAACAAGGTATATAACGTAAACAACCTGTCATTCGGTCCTGACTACTTCATACCAAAACCAGTTGACCCACGCCTCATCACTGAGGTGAGTGCTGCCGTAGCAAAGGCTGCCATGGACTCTGGCGTGGCTCGTAAGCAGATTACAGACTGGGAGGCTTACAAGCGTGACCTGCGCCTGCGCATGGGACAGGAGACAAGCGTTACACAGAACCTTTACGAGACTGCACGTAAGCACCCACAGCGCGTAGTATTCGCCGAGGGCTTGCACCCAACAATGATCAAGGCTGCCGTACAGGCTAAGGAAGAAGGTCTCTGCACACCAATACTGCTCGGTAACACTGAGATGATTCAGAAGAAGGCTGCTGAGCTTGACCTTAATCTTGACGGTGTGGAGATCGTGAACCTGCGTCACGACAACGAGTGTGAGCGTCGTGAGCGTTATGCACGCGTGTTGGCAGATAAGCGTAAGCGTGAGGGCTATAACTTTGAAGAGGCAAACGACAAGATGTTCGACCGTAACTACTTCGGTATGATGATGGTTGAGACAGGCGAGGCTGACGCCCTCATCACCGGTGTATATACCAAATTTGCCACAACGCTGCAGGCAGCGAAGGAAATTGTAGGCATACGTGAGCCTTACAAGCACTTTGGAACAATGCACATCCTGAACTCAAAGCGTGGCACTTACTACATTGCAGATACCCTCGTAAACCGTCACCCAGACAAGGAGACCATCAAGGACGTTGCACGCCTAACCGCAGAGGCTATACGTTTCTTCAACGACGAGCCTCGCATTGCCATGATTTCATACACCAACTTCGGTACTGATAGCGTAGGTAGTCCTAAGATGGTAAGCGATGCCGTACGTGAACTTCAGGAGGAGTATCCAGACTTGAAGATTGATGGTGAGATGAGCGTTGACTTGGCTCTCGACCATGAGCGTCGCGACGAGAAGTACCCATTCCTGCGTCTGCACAACGAGGTAGTGAACTCTATGGTATTCCCTAACCTGTCATCTGCAAGTTCTGCCTACAAACTTATCAAGCAGTTCTCACCAGAGACTGAGGTTATCGGTCCATTACAGATGGGACTCAACAAGCCTATCCACTTCACTGACTTCGACTCAAGCGTACGTGACATCGTCAACATCACTGCCGTTGCAGTCATTGATGCCTACGTTGACAAGTTGAAGAAGAAATAATATATCAGCAAGGAGTGAGGAGTGAGGAGTGAAGAATACCCTGCGGTATCAAATTCTTCACTCCTCACTCCTCACTCGTTTCCACAGGATATCCCTCGCTCTTCACTCTTCATTATTATTACTATTTATAAACTCTCCCACTATATGCTGATACTTAGTTCTAACTCTCCACGCCGACAAGAGCTATTGGCTGGCCTTGACATACCATATAAGGTGTTCGTAATTGATGGCATTGACGAGAGTTTCCCGTCATCATTGCCTGCTGAGCTGGTAGCAGAATACATAGCTGTCAAGAAAGCCACACCATACAAAGACGACATAAAAGGCACTGACAACATCGTCCTAACTGCCGACACCGTTGTAGTATGTGATAATGACATTCTCGGCAAACCGCATGACGAGGCTGACGCTATACGTATGTTGCATTTTCTCAGTGGCAAGACGCACCAAGTATATACGGGCGTGTGCCTCACATCAGAGAACAAGCAAAAGCACTTCACAGTAAAGACCGATGTCACATTCCGCGAGTTAACAAATGAAGAGATAGAGTACTACGTCAGCAAATACCAACCGTTTGACAAAGCCGGAGCCTATGGCATTCAGGAATGGATTGGCTACGTCGGAATCAAAGGCATCAAGGGGTCATACTACAACGTTATGGGACTGCCCGTAAGACGCATATACGAAGAATTAAAGAATTTCACTCCTCAAGATAAATGATTGATACTTCAGCCTTTCAAGACAAGACTGCTGCATACTATACTTTGGGCTGCAAGCTTAACTTCGCCGAGACTTCCACATTTGCAAAAATGCTGGAGGAGCTGGGTGTGCGCACAGCAAAAAAAGGAGAGCATGCCGACATTTGCCTTATCAACACATGCAGTGTGACAGAAGTAGCTGACCGTAAGTGCCGGCAAGCCATCAGGCGCATGATAAAGCAGAATGAGGGTGCTTTCGTGGTCGTTACGGGTTGCTATGCGCAGTTGTCGCCTGAACGCATCTGCGACATTGAGGGCGTAAGTCTCGTGCTCGGAAGCAATGAGAAGGCAAGCCTTATCGATTTTCTAAGCAATGAATGGAGTGGAAGACTGGCTGATGACACTCGACAGCCTTTCTACAAGGTAGAGAAGACCAAAGACATTAAGACTTTTGCGCCAAGCTGCAGCAGGGGAAATCGCACCCGATACTGGCTGAAGGTGCAAGATGGTTGCAATTACTACTGTACATACTGCACCATCCCAAAAGCCAGAGGTAACAGTCGCAACCCTACGATAGCTTCACTTGTAGAGCAGGCAACTCAGGCTGCCAATGAGGGCGGAAAGGAGATTGTGCTTACTGGGGTTAACATCGGAGACTTCGGACGCACTACAGGCGAGAGTTTTCTCGATTTGGTGAAAGACTTAGATGCCGTAGAAGGAGTGGAACGTTACCGCATATCGAGTCTGGAACCTGATCTTATTTCTGACGAACTGATAGAATACTGCGCTAACAGTCGCTCCTTTATGCCTCACTTCCATATTCCCCTGCAAAGCGGCAGCGACACTGTGTTACGCTTGATGCACCGACATTATGACGTGGCTCTCTTCCGCGAAAAGATACTACGCATAAAGGAATTGATGCCTGAAGCATTCATCGGGGTTGACGTAATGGTAGGATGTCGCGGCGAGACACCAGAGTGCTTTGAAGAAACCTATCGCCTACTTGAAGAATTGCCCGTTACACAGTTGCATGTATTCCCCTACAGCGAACGTCCAGGTACGGCAGCACTGAAGATTCCATACGTGGTGAGCGATAAGGATAAGCACGAGCGCAGCCAGCGACTGTTAAGTCTTTCTGACTGCAAGACCAAGGATTTTTATGCATCACATATTGGCAAGGTAGCGCCAGTGTTATTTGAAAAGGCTGCACGGGGCAAAGCCATGCACGGTTTCACGCCCAACTATGTGCGCGTGGAACTCGCCCCACGTCTTGCTTCCGACGACCTTGACAACCAGATAGTCAATGTGCGCCTGACTGGGTTTAACCACGATAATACAGCATTGAAGGCTGAGATAATATGACAACAATAGTAATACTTAATTGGAACGGAGCACAGATGATGCGCCGCTACCTGCCATCGGTAGTCGAAAATAGTGGCAGCGCTGAGATTGTCGTGGCAGATAATGCCTCTACCGATGACTCCCTGCAGGTGCTTGCTACTGAATTTCCCACGGTGCGTGTTGTTACTCTCGACCGCAACTGGGGCTTCGCCGATGGCTACAATAAAGCCTTTGCGAAGTATGAGACAGAGAACAAGGCACAGGGACTGCCTCTGCCCGATTACTATATACTGCTAAACAGCGATGTGCGCGTAGAGCAGGGATGGCTCGATGCCATGACCAACTATATGGATGCCAATGCTGACGTGGCGGCTTGTCAGCCAAAACTACTGAGCGATACTGAGCCTTCACGCTTTGAATATGCTGGTGCCTGCGGTGGCTTCCTTGACAAATATGGTTACCCATACTGCCGCGGAAGATTGTTTGACACTGTAGAGGAAGACCACGGACAGTATGATACGGTTGCAGATGTGTTATGGGCAACAGGCGCATGCCTTATGATTAGGCGCACGGATTTTTGGGAAGTGGGCGGACTTGACGGTCGTTTCTTCGCTCACAATGAGGAAATAGATATCTGTTGGCGGTTAAATCTCATGGCCAAGCGCGTGGTATGTGTGCCTCAGTCGGTGGCTTATCATCTTGGGGGAGGCACCTTGCCTCAGGGTAATCCACGAAAGACCTACCTTAACTTCCGCAACAATCTGACGATGCTTTATAAGAACCTGCCGGCAAACCGCCTACGCAAGGTCATGCTTGTGCGTATGATACTTGACTATGTGGCAGCACTGCAGATGCTGATACTTGGAGGTGGTTGGAGTGATTTCAAAGCGGTAGTGAAGGCACGACGTGACTTCAAACGCTGGAGAAAAGACTTTTCTGCAGAACGCAAGCGAATACAAGGACAAGCAAAGGTTACCATGCCTACGACTGTCAGTCTTTTCAGCATACTTTGGAAGTACTATGCTATGCGCAAACGTAAGTATAGCAATCTTTGATTTGCCACGTAGGAAAATTTATGATTACGAAATAAGAAAGCGATTAGTCAGCCTATCTGCCTGACCAATCGCTTTTATTATTAAGTAGGTGTACATAATTACGCTGACTTACTTGTCTATGCTTATCAACTCATATTGACGTGACCCTAAACCTATCTTCTCACCCCATTCCATTATGTGAGTGCCATGTTGTTTCTCTATGCGGTCAAGCAAAGGTTTTGTATTATTATGCTCATCGTTATGTATCTTCGTAACAATGTCATAAGATGCCTGATCAAGTGCCACAGGGTCAGTAGAAGCAAGTATGCCATAGTCAGCGATGAGAGGTTCTTGCGGATTGCCGTTGCAGTCACAGTCAATACTCATCTTGTACATCACACTGATATACAGTATTCTCTCTCCATTACCAAAATAATCATGCACTGCCTGTGCGGCAGCAGCCATTGATTCTATGAAAGCATCCTGTGGCTGAGTGTATTGCCAACACTCTGGTGTATTGGCTGTTATGCCATGACTGTGTATGTAAGCCTTACCGGCCGTTGAGCCACATCCGATAGAAGCATTCTTCAGTACTCCACCTAAACCACCCATCTGGTGTCCCTTGAAGTGAGCAAGGTTTATCATAAAGTCGTAGTTTGCCATATGCTTGCCTACGATGTCACACTTCAGCCATGTAGTGTCGCGCACTGGTATTATCATGTCTCCATCCTCATCCATAATGTCAACCTTTGCTATATCCATAAAGCCACGCTCCTTAATGGCTGCCCAGTGGTCGGCAGTAGCTTGGCGTGCCCCACCATAAGCAGTATTACACTCAACTATAGTGCCGTCCACTTCTTTTACTAAGTCCTTTATCAAGGCCGGGCGCAGATAGCCTGTCTTCTCTGATTCACCAGTGCTAATCTTTACGGCCACACGCCCTTTTGCCTTACGACCCAAGGCCTTATAAATCTTCACCAAAGCATCGGAACTGATGTCACGTGTGACATAGACCTTTGACTGTGCCATGGCGCTTAGCGTCATCATAACTGACAGACACATCAATAATAGTTTCTTCATAGTCTTCTCTTCTGTTTTCGTTAGTTTCTGATGCAAAACTACTAAAAAATAATGACTTATGCAAACTTTCCCTGATAAAAATTCTACATAAGAGCGAAAGCTGAACTACTGGATTATCAAACGCTCTTATTATAACGTCGTTGTCGAGGAAATATTATTCACGGTAGTGATTATTTCCAAAATAAACAGCTGTGCATACATTTGAAATATGCACAGCCGTTTTTTAAGTATTATTACCAGCCACCAACTTTTCTTGCATATTGGAATAATAGTATCACTGGTATCATCAGTATTATATACACACCTATGAAAAGATAGAAGGCTTTACGCTGTTCTTTTGCTGGTTTCTTGCGATAATCCTTTACAACTTTCCGCATTCTCTCGTCATTTCCCATAGTTAGCCAAAATGATATCATCCCAAATGCAACTGCAAACAATATCAGATTGGCTCCTTTGAATGGATAAGGCAGTATATTCCTTTTTAATATCAGAAAGGGAACTAAAGCAAGATCTATCCAAAGCAGAATACACATTGGACCCAAAAGCCAGCCTGTCCATAAATGTCCAAAGCCAACAGTGTCTTCTTTTAGGTGAAACTCTGTAAAAGCAAAAGACTCTTTCATTAACTGCTCATGTGTCTTTCCTTGTTTTTCGGCTTGACGACGAATAAAAGAGAATTTTCCTAATGAGAGTATAAACTTTTCAAGATAAGGTACAAATAGGAAGAAAAAAAGTTTATTACATAGTATCCCTATATAATATCCTCCGAAGTATATTTTGTCAAAAAAAACTTTCATATTTCACTCATTTTTAGAAAAACACGTCAAACAAACATCCAGATACAGCTCCGCCTATTTCACTGCCTGCAAAGCTGCCTATCATGCCACCAGCCATGCCACCAGCAACAAAACCTGCTCCGTTGCCAATTATAGGAACGGCAGAACATGCAGCACCGCCAACGATGCCACCAAATATAGTGCCTGCATATGAGCCTGCAAAACCACCAACGACAGTTCCTGTTGCAACGGTGAGGGCACGATATGGTCTTGCATCTCTCCAGCCATAATGTCTAAATGCCCCATAAACTTCTGGTGTTTCCGCAATGATACTTAAACCCGCACCGATACCTGTTGCATATGGTATATTTGGTATAGCCTTTGTTTTTAATTGTTGTATTCTTCCATTTGATTTTCTGAAACGAAACTTGCCATTAGAATCTATTCGCGCATTCTTAGACACATGGTCAACAGCACCGACAGCCAGTGACAGGTTTCCTGCTACACTTGCTATAGGTTCCAAAGCCTCCTTTGCGCGCATCCAGAACGGCATCTTTCCATTGCAAATTAATTCGGGAAGTGTACCTCCATCAATCGGATGCATATTCTCATTCATCATTCCGATGC
>CAMNCV010000156.1 GCA_946534585.1 uncultured Prevotellaceae bacterium | reverse complement strand
ATACAAGTGCGGCTGGGCTGTTGAGAAGATGTCAAAGTCTATGTTCAACGTCGTTAACCCTGACATGATAGTAGAGAAGTATGGTGCCGACACGCTGCGTCTCTATGAGATGTTCCTCGGTCCTGTGGAGCAGTCAAAGCCATGGGACACCAACGGCATCGACGGCTGTCACCGCTTCCTGAAGAAGTTCTGGGGACTGTTCTATGACCGTGAGGGCAACTGGACAGTCACCGACGACGCACCGACGGCAGAGCAGGAGAAGAGCCTGCACAAGCTCATCAAGAAGGTTACGCAGGACATAGAGCAGTTCTCTTACAACACCTCTATCTCTGCCTTCATGATTGCCGTCAGCGAACTGCAGAAGTGCCACTCCAAGGCCATACTGAAGGACCTTGTAGTGCTCATAGCACCATTCGCACCGTTCATCGCCGAGGAGCTGTGGCATCAGCTTGGCAACGAAGGCACCGTATGCGACGCCCAGTGGCCTGCGTGGGATGAGTCAAAGATGAAGGACTCTGAGAAGACCATGCCGGTGCAGTTCTGTGGCAAGACGCGCTTCACCATGCAGGTGCCAGCCGATGCTTCAAAGGATGATGTAGAGAAGATGGCTCTTGCTGACGAGCGCACCGCCAAATACACCGAAGGCAAACAGGTGGTGAAGGTCATCGTAGTGCCTGGAAAGATTGTGAACATTGTCATTAAATAAGCCGCTTCGGCTTATTTAATGAAGTGAAAAGTGAAGATAATTCAGTGAAGAGTGAAGAGTGAAGAATACCGTGAAGCGTTGGACGCTTCAAGTGAAGAGTGTAGAGTGAAGAGTGAAAAATCCCATGCGGATTACATACAGTCAAATAGTAACTTAAATTTTTCGCTTACGCTCAACAACTCGTCTTCACTCATAACTCTTCACTCTTCACTTAAAAGCTTTTCACTCTTCACTTTTCGTTGTTCACTATTCACTTACACTGCTGCCAGCGCACTGACGATGCTGGTTATAGCAGTGAGGATGGCGTTGATTATAACGCTCCATTTGTTAGATACCTGAATCATGATACTACAAAATTTTTAGTTAATAATAGTAACTTGTATTTTTCACTTTTCGTTTTTCACTTTTCACTTACAAGTTACTCTCCGCCGTTCTCATCCTTCTTGGCGGTGCCTACGGCCTTGATGACGCGCAGTCCGTCGGTGAAGGTGCGGGTGATTTTGCCGTTCTGCTTGTGACCCTCGGCAAGGAAGCCTACACGGAAGCCCTTGACGTACTCATTAGCGTTGAACTTATCCTCTGAGAGCGAACCCTTGGTGCGCAGTCCTATATAGAAGGTACCCAGACCGTCGAGCTGCACCTTGTTGGAGTTCTGGAGCTCCTGCTTCATGGTCTCCACCATCTCGGTGAGCACCGCGAGCACGTCACTCTTCTTCATCGAACAGTTCTGCTGCACTCTGTCGGCAATCTGCTCAAGGTTAATAGTAGTAGGATGCACGGCACGTCCATACCAAAGTCCGTTACCGTTCTTGCGAGTGTCCTGATAGGTTACATACTGAATTGCTGCCATAATTTTTTAAATTAAAAGTTAATAAATAAATAAAACGACCCCCTCCCGGCCTCCCCAAGGGGAGGAGAAGTATCACATACAACTGAGAGAGGATAAGGTTAATAATAGAAACCCTCAAAGCTCCCACAATGGGAGTAGAAAATGAATGTATCTGACTAACTATAATATCATATCCCGGGCTGTAATACATAGTCAGTCCCATATTCACTCCCTCCCTCGGGAGGGGATTAAGGGGTGGGGTTGTTGTGCTTTACACCTGATAGTAGCTCCTTGCCATGCGGCGGTTCTTGCGCGCAGTGGTGTAGCTGATATGCAGGCAATATACACGGCCGTTGCGCATCTCAAGAAGCATCTGGTCGAAATTCACGTTTGCCATGAGGAAGTCATACATCTTCCTTGCCACCTCTACCGAACCAACGTGGATGTCGGCTGCCTCGCCATACATGTGCTGTGAGTTGCGTGCCCCACCCACGGCCTGGTTGAGCTTCAGACTACGGTATCCGCTTGTTATCCTTATTACGCCGAAACGCCGGCGGAGCGGTTCCAAGACGTTGAGGCATAGGCTGCGCAGTGCCACTATGTCCTCACGCTCGGGCTGGTTGTCGATGCGAAGGCGGATAGCCGTTGCTGACCGTGTGAATTCTGACAGACGGAAGTGCTCCGATAGCTGTATGTCTTCAGCCGTCTGCTGCGGCAGCAACCCTTTCGCTGCCGACTGTGTGTTTTTCTGTTGTGTTTCCATGGTTAGGTTTTTAATAAATATAAAAAGGTGTGTTTTTCATAGTAATCAGACATTAAGGAACCTGTTTCCCTGTTTTCATCAATCTGATTTCCGTTTCCATTTGCAAAGGTAGTAAATTTTCAAGGCAATTGCAAATCATACTATGTAGTGACCTATGTAGCAACCTATGTAGTCAGTCAAAAGCATGAGTTAATACCCTACCATACCGCCCTTGTAGCGCAGCAGCAGCGGCGCACGCTTCACCCCCTGACACTGCCGGGCGTGAGACAGGTAGGTGCAGGGATTGCGCGGCACCTTCTCGCCCAGCACCCTGCAGCAACGCTCCACCAGACGGTTGAAGGCAATCGGCAAACCATCCTCGTCTCTTATCTCACAACTCTCATACAGTATATGCACCATCTCGATAAGGTCGGTGCGAGTGCCGTGCCAGCGCAGACCGTCAGCACTGTCATGGGCCAGCAGACCCTTCATGTCGGCTATCACGCGCATCTCGTTGCGCATCATCAGTTCTTTGTCAGTAGTAGCTTCAATCATTCTTCTTGTTCCTTTTATTAAGTTATTTTTTCCGTATTTGAAATCGACTGCAAAATTATACCATAACTTTGCACAAAAAGTTCAAAACAAAAATTTCTTTGTTAATGTTTTTAAATATTTAAATAAATTTATTTAACAAAATAATGAATATGCCTTTATTTGGTAAAAAATTACTAATTTTGTATTCTCAAAAAATAATTGGACAAAAAGGAATAGAAATCATTCCACCTTAATATTTAATAAAAAAAAAATGTTCACAGAAAAAGCCAACGACATATTCCGCCGCGCCATTGCCGACTACCACAAGACCGACAACGTAGATACTCCCATAGAGAACCCATACCGCCGTCAGTCCATTGACGCCACGCTCTACCACAAGTGCTGGATAGACACCGTGCAGTGGCATCTGGAGGACATCATACGTGACCCTGACATCGACCCTGTGGAGGCTCTGAAGATAAAGCGTCGCATCGACAAGTCAAACCAGGACCGCACCGACATGGTGGAGGACATAGACACTTATTTCCGTGAGCTCTATCACGGTATAAAGCCGTTCCCCGACGCCACCATCAACACCGAGTCGCCGGCATGGGCCATCGACCGCCTCTCCATCCTCGCACTGAAGATATGGCACATGCAGGAGCAGACAGAGCGCACTGACGCTGACCCCACCCACATAGCCATCTGCCACGGCAAACTGGAGGTGCTGAAGGAGCAGCAGCGCGACCTCTCACTGGCCATCGACCAGCTGCTTGACGACATCGTCTCCGGCCGCAAGTACATGAAGGTGTATCGCCAGATGAAGATGTATAACGACCCTGACACCAATCCGGTCCTTTACGCCAAGGCATAAAGGAAGTGATATAATGAAAAAATGAAAGAGTGAAAAAGTGGAATGGCAATAGGTCAATCACTTTTTCACTCTTCATTTTTCACTCTTTCATTTTTCACTCTTTCATTTTTCACTCTTTCATTTTTTCACTTCAAAAGTTGCTCCACAACTTTTGACGGTTCTATATTCATGCACTCCATGTCGCCGCGCAGGCACGGTTTGTTGCCGTAGATGCTGCATGGACGGCACTTGAGGTCATGGCGCTGCACACAGTCCGCCTCGCTCTGTCCCCAGCCCAGGAAGCCAGCCCAGGGATGCGTAGCACCCCAGATGCTCACCACACGGGTACCCATGAGCGATGCCATGTGCATATTACCGGAGTCCATAGACACCATGACATCGAGCGTCTTCATAAGCTGAAGCTCATAATAAAGTGAAGAGTGAAGAGTAGAGAGTGAAGAATTTAAGTTACCATTTGACTGTATGTCATCCGCATGGGATTTTTCACTCTTCACTCTTAACTTTTCACTTGAAGCGTCCAACGCTTCACGGGATTCTTCACTCTTAACTCTTAAATTTTCACTTAACGTGGAGGCCAACTCCACGTTACTGTACCTCTCTGCCCACGCCGTCATCTGCTCCCTCTCCTTACCGCCGCCGCCGAAGAGTATGATGCGGCACTCAGGCCTTCTCTCTATAAGCAATTCTATCACCCTCTCCATCCTCTCCACAGGATATATCTTACCCTGATGCGCAGCGAAAGGAGCGAGGCCTATTTTAAGTGAAGAGTGAAGAGTGAAGAGTGAAGAATTTGAATTACCTTTTGACTGGCATTCTTCACTCACATCTTCCTTCTCCCCCCGTAACTTAAATTCTTCACTCTTAACTCTTAACTCTTCACTTGAAGCGCCAAGCGCTTCACTATAGTTCTCAAACGCCGTAGGCAGTCTGAAAAGCTCTTTCTTTCCCTCCGGTGCCGTAATCTTGCGGCGCAGGGAGCGGTGCTTGTTGATATGGCTTACCTTATAGCCATGGAGCCTGAAGAGCTTGCGCAGGAACTTCGTCCTGAGCACGTCATGCTCGTCAACCACAAAGTCGAAGTGCATGGCATCGAGTTCTCTGAACAGTCTGTAAAGCCCTCTGATGCCCTTGTAATCCTTTTTAGGGTCCTTAGCGAGGAAATGTACGTTCGGGGCCATTCCCTCGAACAGCGGGGCATGAAACGGCTTTGACATCACCCACAGTTCGTCATCCGTATGTCTTGCGGCATACTCCCTCACCACCGGTGCCAGCATAGCCACGTCGCCCAAAGCAGAAAACCGCATCAAAAGTATCTTCATATTTTTTTATCCTTTTCTTTTTTCTTCTTATTTCATCCCTCATCCCTCACCACTCCGCAAGGTATTCTTCACTCTTAACTTTTCACTCTTCACTTCCTCACGTAGCGAGGTATTCTTCACTCTTCACTATAACTCTCTGCAAAGTTACTAAAAAAATTTTTCATCTGCTTTTTTTCTTCCTTCTTTTTCTTTTTGATTTTATTATATTATTAAAAGAAAAAAAAATAAAGAAGAATAATAATAGACGGTGGAAAAGTGGATAACTCTATTTTCTCCCCCTTCGCAGGGGGGTAAAAGCAAAGGCATTAGTGTGTAATAAGAAACTGATTATCAAGTAAAAGCATCGCCATTATCGGGTAATGACGATGCTTTTACTCGTGTGGGTGAAAATTGGTGGAAAACCACAGGGAAAGTGTTTGGATAAGTATGTGGATATTCACATGGTGGGTATTGGGTGTGATTATTGAATTATAGAATTGTGGAAAAGGAAGATTTTATGCATATTTTTTCCACGAGTTATGAGTATGGTTATCCACGGAGTTATCCACCTTTATTCCTTATTTAAAGCAGAGCGTATTGACGCGGCATACTGACTTGCCCTTCTCGCCGTCGCGGAAACGGAGGAAAAGGGCGTGCTTGCCGTTGTAGTGCTGCAGGCGGTCGGTGGCGAGGGTGAGGGTATGGGGTTTTGCACCGGACTTCACCGTGGCAGAGGCGAGCAGCACTCCGCCCTCTTGCTCGGAGGGACGGTCGAGGAAGACGTCGATGGTGCCGCCGTGCTCAGGCACTATGTCAAGTAGCAGTGAGAGGTTTTTCTTTCCGTAGGTGAGTGAGAAGTTGTAGTATTTATATCCGAAGACGGAACCAGGGGTGTTGTTGACCATCGGACAGAGAGAATACTTCTTGTCGTAAGGGTCGGGGAGTGACTTTATTTTCTCGTAGGGATAGTTGGCAGGCGACTGCCACTTCTGGTTGATAACCTGCTCCTTTTTCGAGAAGACGTAGTTGACCTCGGAGTGTGAACCGGAGTAGTGTACGTAGGGATATTCCTGTCTTGCGCCCTCTGGACCGGTGAAGTAGCACGCTATGCCGGCCTGATACTCCTGGTAGGGGTCGAGGCCCTCGGTCTTGAAGCCCTCGGAGGTGAACTCCGCCTCGCTAATCCTTACGTAGCCGTTCTGTCCCTCCATTACCTCAACGTTGATGGGAGCTACCACGGCCTGTCGGTTGTATTCCGTGGTGCCGCACTGCCGGTGGTAGAAGAGCCACCACTTGCCGTTAATCTCGCAGATGCTGCCGTGAGTGTTGCCGTAGGGGCATGCCGTGGCCACCGTGGTGCCGTCAGGTCGATGCTCCTTGCCGCGTCCGTCGATGAGAGTGCCTCCGTAGGTCCACGGGCCCAGCGGCGAGTTGGAGTAGCAGTAGGCCAGGGTGTAGTTGCTCATGGGCAGTCCGTCCTCGCCCTCGTTGGTGAAGCGGCTATAGATGAAGACATACTTATCCTTAATCTTTCTGATAGACGAAGCCTCGAAGAAGCGGTAAATCTTGTTAAAGGTCACGCTGTCCTGAAAGCCGGTAATCATATCCTCCACGACGCTTGTGCCGGGCTTCGGCGTGGCCATAGTGGCGGGGTCGAGTTCGCAGGCCATGGAGCGTCCGAAGCCCCAGTAGGCGTATGCTCGTCCGTCGTCATCGACGAAGGCTGCGGGGTCGAAGGCTATGGGACCCACGGTGCGTCGGGGGTTGTCAGAGCTCCAGTTGCATACCTCGAAAGGTCCGTCTGGCCGGTAGCTGCGTGCCACAGCCGAACCGCGCTCATCTGACTGCACATTTGGGTAGAGGTAATACACCCTGCGTCCGCTATCGTCGCGCGTCTCGCAAACGTCAGGTGCGTAAAGCACGTCGCCGTCCTTGTTGATAAGGTTGCCGTCGCGGTCGTGAGTAAGTCGGAAGATAACGCCGTCGAAGCGCCACTGTGTGAGGTCATCCACGGGAGCCGACCATACTACCTGGTCGCGTCCGCAGTAATACTCCCGCAGCACGTCGTGAGAGCCGTAGATATACACGCGCTTCTTGCCTGGATGGTCGGGGTCGTCGAAGACATAGGGTTCGCCGTCGGGGATGAACTCCCACAGAGGCAGGTAGGGATTTTGTGCCGTGGCGGTGAGCGCCGCCGTGGCGAGGATTGTTGATAGGATAGCTTTTTTCATTATTATCGTGTTGTTTTTGGTAAACTCTGTGTTAAGGGCGGCGATGGTATCGCCGCGTACCAGAAAGGGGGGCATCGCTGCACTTCACAAAGTTACTAAAAAAAAGCGTAGCTGCGGTACATTTGGATATAAAAAAATCCCTTCTTAGCATTTTCAGCATGAAAGGGAAACAAAATGGTGTAGTTAATAGTTATTTAACTATTAACTATTTTAGATTTTCTCAATCTCAAACTGCGCGTTGCGCATGAGTTTCAGTTTGTGTTTCTTGCCCTGCCGGCGGCGGAGGGCTTCCTCCATCTTTTCGGCATTGTTAATCATATATATGCCTATAATACATAGCAATGCGCCAACAAGGAAGGAATACAAAAAGATGTCGAAAGAGAAACTGTTGCCTTTCGTAACATAGTATGCTACGGGCACTGCAGTCATGACATACTTGCCTAAATCAGCAAGTATGTCGCCTATTTTCTTTTTTGATGCTGGAAAAATCATTGCTGTAAAGACTTCTCAAATTTCTTTGTATCGAAATAAGTCCATATCGCCACGGCTATAGCCATGACAAGCATCATTGTCATAATTACGAATATGCCGAATTCTTTTTCGTTCATAGTGGTGTTTTTTTACTTTATCACCCTTTCCAAATGCAAAGGTAAGCATTTTTTTCTTTCCTGCAAATAAATAGGCAAAAAAAAAGTATGACTACCTTGCTTTGTGAGGTAGTCATACCCGTTAGGTTAATTCATAATGTAGAATTCAGAATTCATAATTACCATCCGGAATAATAATCCATAATCCTCATCCGGACGGCAATTATGAATTATGAATTATGCATTACTTCAGCACTGCGCCAGCAGCATTGAACTTCTTACCGTCCTTGACGATGATGATCTGACCGTTCTCGAAGAACTTAGCGGTCTTCACTGCCTCTGCTTCCTCCTCTACAGAAGATATAGCTGTAGGAGTAGGCTCGCCAATCTCTGCGTCGATGAAGTAGATGTGACAGCCGTTGGTGTTGTGTACGGTAATGTCAACCACCTCGTCGTCTGCGTCAGCTGAGAGGGCACCGCCCTTTGCGCTCAGTGCAGAAGCTGGATAAGGTACCAGCCATGTCTGCTCAGCATATACAGTAGGAGCAGCTACGTCATTGCCGTCAGGGTCCTTAAGTTCAGTATTGTCGAGCATGAGTTTCACGCCGCGAGCCTCTGCCGGCTTGTGGCTCTCTACACCCATTGTGATAGTAGTACCGACCTTTACGTTCTTGATTACGAAGCAGTCACTGTTCTTGCCGCCGAGCCAGAAATAAGAATCACCGGCATAATCACCGAGAGAAGTAGAACCATAGTTCACAGCGATAGCGATAGAGCGTGCCTTGTTATATGTTTCTGTTGGGAATGTCAGGCCGCTGAGTTCCTCAATAAGCTGGCCGTTAGCCTCGAGCTGTCCATCAGCATTTGCTGAACCGAAGAACCAGAAGCAGTTGTCCTTAGAGGCAGCGTATGTTGTGCAGTACTTTGATTCAACAGTCTGGGCAGCCTTCTCATGGTCTGACCATGTGGCACCGTTCTCAGCCTTCACATTAGTCTTGCCTTCTCCCATGTCCTCAATCTCCTCCTTAGCAGCCTCTGCCTTGAGGTTGTTGATGGTAGCCACGCTCCACTTTGTGAAGTCCCATGTGTGGGCAGATACAACAGGCTCTTCTTCAGCCTCCTTAACCTCTACAACGATGGTGTCGGTAAATACTTCCTGATAATCACTTATATCAGTCACAGAGAACAAGCCTACAATCCTACCGAAGCAATAGTATAAGCCTGGCTCAGACATGGCAGTCTTTGCAGCGTCCTCAGTCTCGTAAGCTGTGTATTGAGCAGTAGCCTTGTCTGCACCAGCCTCTACCTTTGCTGTAGTATAGAATGCTGCGACGGTCTTAAGAGCGTTAGTGCTTACCTTGACGTAGTCAGAGAGCTTAGGCTTCTCCTCCTCTGCAGTACCCTTAACGTATGTCAGTGTGTCAGGCAGTGTAGATTCAACGTCGAGGTATTTGTAGTCGCCGGTCTTCTGTATGTAGATGTAGTCAAGCTGTGCGTCGGCAGAGCTTGTAGAACCGAGGAACACTACGTCATTGGTCTCACCAGTGAGTGTGAATTCAGGTGAAGTATTCTCATTGAGGTTGCCTGATGATGATGCAGTGTAAGCAGTGCCGCCTACAGTGAAGTTAAGATCCTGCTGTGA
>CAMNCV010000155.1 GCA_946534585.1 uncultured Prevotellaceae bacterium | reverse complement strand
GGCAGATGCCAACGCTATAGTGAACTATTTCCTTGCAAAGGGTACTGACGGTTTCGTGGAAGGAGACTTTGACGAGGAGACTGCTGATGTGAATAGTGACGGAGAGGTCACCATGGCGGACGCCAACCAGATAGTGAACATGTTCCTGGGTGGGGGACAGTGATTGACAGAAAGAAACAGAAATGAAAACACCTCACCATACCGGAGCGAAAGCCACCGATAAGGTGAGGTGATTTTTATAATTACAGACAAACGAACAGATACATGTAAGAAAAGCAAACGAAACGCTAATTCCTAAAAAACAGCTATTATACACCCTTTAAAGCATAAGCAAGGGGCACAGTAAAAAAGACATGGTTGCTATCCAGCTGTAATTCAACTGAATAGCAACCATGTCGTAATCAGATAGCGATTACACAGTAAAAGCATAGCGATTACACAGTAATATGATAGTGATTACACGATAATCAGATAGCGATTACCACATGTGCTTTATGCTACGCTCTGCGCAAAACTTAACGAACTGTAAACCATCTGATTATCTTATAAAGAAAAAGCGTAAGGTTGTATGGAATTCTATCTGAGGAAAACAGATACAGAAGTAACTTTGCCGTAAGGTGTTCGGGCACGTACTGCAGGGTCTCGTCAATCTGCTTCTTCGTTGCGCCACGTCCATCACGACACATTCGATATGTGTCGAGCATACCAATCTCCACCGCCAACGGCAAGTGTCCGCGCAGATGATAAAACGACAGTATCTGTCTTTTTGCGGCAAGAACCGACGCTATGCTTTTCGCTGACGGCTGCGTACTGTAAAAAGACTGCTGTTCCGTGCGATACAAATACACTATTTCGTCAGTCCATGCTCGTGTCACCACTGCACACAGACGCGCCATGACGCAGTAATCCTCTGCCATATCGATGCCATCAAAAAACCATTCACGCAGTATGTCCTTCGTACTCGTCTTATACAGACGTCCCCACACCTGATGTCTGACGAGATTTACCGCCTGCATCTTGCGGCGGTACTTGGGCAGTGCATCATGACTGGGCAGAGAGATACTCCCCAACCTGTCATTGGTAAACACCTGATATGCCCCGTCAACCACGTCGGCATCGGTTTCCTGCATACGCCGTGCAAGCGTTTCTATGGCATTAAGCGGAAGCTTGTCATCACTATCAACAAAGCAAAAATACTCAGACTGTATTTCTTCCATCAGATGTTTACGCGTTCCACCGGAACCGAGATTGCGCTCATTACGTACTATCCTGACGTGCATCTGCCGCTCTGGATATTTCTCCAGCACCCTCTGTAGCACGCCAATGCTGTCATCAGGTGTGCAGTCATCGCAGAACACATATTCTATATCCTGATAAGTCTGGGCGAACAGTGTCTCTGCACACTCCGCTATATGTTGCTCCACGCCATATACGGGAACGAGAATTGTTATCATCATTATCTTACAATTGAAGTTTTCTTTGACCTAAATTCTGAAAGCAACGACCAGAGCCATGGTATCCTTTGCAGTAACATTCCTGATATTATTACCGAAATGAGAACTGACATAAGCATTACAGAATACGTAATTTGATACGGTATTTCACTCATTAAAGGCTGTATAACTGCTTTTGCGACATCCGCAAAAGCCGGGTGCGAGCAGTAGATAAAAAAACATAGTGGAGAAACACGAACCACAAACCACGAAGGTAGTATCTTCTGCCAGACGCAACAGAACAGTGCTAACAAAACGGTCAAAACTATTCTGCAAAGGTAATCGAGAACAGCATTGTTTTCCTGCATTGAGACGAGCATACAGACGGCTACTAACGACATCAGCAGAACTACCCCTATAAGATTATTGCCACTCAGCCGTTTTCTAACTGGCTCTACAAACTTTCCCACATCTTGAACATATAAAGCGCAATAAGCACCCACAGCAAGCCAGGGTGTCCAATAAAACAAGTTAAAATACGACAACGATGGACAGATTACACTTCCAAGCAATATCGGTATCAGCCATCTTTTGCTGTGACGGATTAGAATGCCGAGTAGAGGTGCTATCACAACAAAAATCATGAGGTCCTGTACGTACCACAGCACGCCGTCTGGTATTCCTGACAATATACATATAATCGCTCCCACAGGATCTGTAGGCATGACCTTAGCTGTCGTTTTATGAAGCAGATATATCTTTACGCAATAATACAGATAGAAGATGACATTGTAACTAATATATGGTATCAGTAATGAATAAAAACGGGAACACAACTTATTCTTATAGCATTGCCACGTAGGTGTCCAATCCTTGAAATACAGAAATGCAGACAAGAAGAAAAATGTCGGCACCGCCATATTTGTCAGAACCAACAGAGGGCGCAGACGTGATTCTTCCGGCCAGGTAGTATGCATGGCAACAATAAACAACGTCATCAACGTATTTACATGAGTAATCGTTTCAGATAACTTAACATTCATTTATTCACGATGAATTTTATACATTCTTATATATTCACTCTGCATACGCTCAATTGAAAAACGCTCTTGTGCAAAGTTTCTTGCGTCCTCTACCAAGTTTTGCCTATCAACATGCGGCAAGATTTCTTCAAATAATGCCATCCATTGTCCGATATCATTACCCTTCACCTTCAATGGCCAAGCCTCAGGCAGCGTATCACTAAGTCCCAGACAGTCGTTAATCAATAGCGGCAAGCCATTCATGGATGCCTCTATAGCAACTATACTCAACCCCTCATGCAGAGAAGGCATTAACATATAGTCGTAATCTGACATTTTATTCGCAAGATTTTCTATCGGTTTTCCTAATTCCACGTTGACAAGACCTTTCAACTTCATCTTGACAAAGTTCTCTAACCTGCCACTGCCATGCACATGAAACACATACCGCTTATCATCTTGCAACCTGGAGATAATCTCACATAACACATCTATACCTTTCTGTTGCTCGAACCGACCAGCAAAAAGGACATGTATCGGGGGGGATTGCCGTCTCTTATTATTTGGAGCATCAGGCACTTCTACGCCATTATATATAATTGGAACACTTTCATTATATTTTTTGAAATATGCCTCAGCTACACCTAAGGATATTGCAACGTTGGCTTTACGCTTCTGCATAAAATTTTCAACCTGCGGTCCTATGATATCCATACCTGTCCACAGTGTTGTATTATGAATGGAGCGTACAACCTTTATTTTGATAAAAGGAAAGATACGTAAAGACCACCAAACTGCCATGTCAGGCATTTCAGTATGAGTATGCACGACGTCGGGATGATACCTTAACCACAAAAGCAGAAATCGGATAGGAAACAACAAGGAGACCAACCTATCAACATAGTAGCCCAGATGCCACTTGACAGGAATTAACGAACGATGGTATCGTATCCCCTCCGACTTCAACTCCTCAACTATTGACTTGGTAAAGTCAGACTGACCACGCTGAAGTTCCACGATGTGTTGCTCAACGCTACAGTCCTTACATCTCGCTATGTTTATCGCCACACGCTCTGCACCTCCGACGTCAAAGCGTGATACTATGTGAAACACCTTGGTCATTGCTTATATACTATTGTTTATCCTAATATATACCGTGCAGTAAGCGAAAGGTTATGCCACCAGAGGAAAGCAGTCAATACAGACAACAGACAGAAGAACGCAACTGTTTTGCACTTATCCTTTCCACCATTGTTCAACGCCTTAAAGATATAAGCCACCGCTATGGGTATTACGAACGCCCAGTGGGCAGTCATGATATACACATCTGACGAAGCAAAATTCAAACCTACGTGAAGCAGCATATCGAATAGAAACATTGACATAGCAACCCACATCAGTCGTTCACGTCGGCCACACCATACCCCTATCACCAACAATGCTACTATCAGAGCCTCAACAGCATAGTACCACCAATGACTGTATTTCACTAACACCGGACGATTTTCACGATTGGAGTCTTTAAGCGTATAGTCAGTATGAAGCAAAAGTCCCTCACCAAAGATATTTTCAACAAGCGATGGTAAGCGGTCAATATGATATTCGGTATTCGTCACTATTGGCGCATCAATTATCTGAGCCTTCTGGCGTATCTCTTGTTCTTTCCATGCTGCATTCATCTCAGCAGCAAATTTCTTGTCTTTCTTCATCTTCTCTCGAATTATCTTGACCATATGCTCATGCTCTTCCTTCTGCGTAGTATCTACCTGATAGGAGTAAGCAGCAAAAAGCAGTCCGAGGGGGATGAGATATAGCAGGAAATGCAGGCATATCTTGATGAAAGGCTTACGCCCCCACTGTGTAAACAAATCTGCAAAACACACCTTAATCATATTGGTCGTAGTCACTCCTGTTGCCACAAAGACAAGAGGCAACGACTGCCACAGCGGCATCGTGCAGTTTCTCTTTATCGCCTTGCCTGCAAGATAAACCGCAAGCAGCAACAGCGGCAGTGTGAACCCCATGTGGTCGGGAAAGAAAGTGACAATCATCACGTGGGAGAAAGAGAAGAAGAACAACGTCAACAGCAATGCTTGTCCGTATGTCAGTTCTATTATCCTACGCAGTATGCGATAGAGCAACGTCCACGAAGTGGTGGCGAGCAAGGTCCACAGCACTGCCACGATATATATGGTGCAGTTCATTCCTGTCACTCCGCGCAGCCAATCGTTAAGTTCATACAGTGGCCACAGCATCATGGCAAGTATCGGATGGCGCGCAAGTACATACACGGGGCGAAACGAAGCCACTACGATATAAGTATAGGCATCAAAGCCCGACATCTCGCCATGGTTCCAGAACTGGCTCCATGCAGCATACTTATTGTTGGTGAACACCTCAGGGTTCCACTGTAACATCATTACATTGAGTGCTGTCATTATCACAAAGCCAAGCAGCATGACGAGCAACATCTCTCTATGTTTGTAAAAAAAACTCATACTTATCAAATCCTTCGATTATTCATGTATCCAATTCCAATCAAATGCAATGCAGAATTATACTTCCATTCCATATCAAGAGGAACAACGTAACGACTGTTATGGCTGCACGCAAGAATATCCTTTCTTTTTTAAAGTGTTTCAATACATACGCTACCGCTATCGGCACGGCAAACATATAGTGAGCAGTCATGATATATACCTCATTAAGTCCGAAGCCCAATCCGAGGTGAAGAAACATGTCCATCAGGAAACACGACATCACGGTCCACAGAAACAGTTGGCGCCGTCCCATCCATATACCCACAAGAAACAGAACAGCTATCAATGCTTCAACGCCGTAGTTAACATAACGCCAATAACCACTATAATTCACTATTGCCGGACGATTGCGTAGCGCATCGCCCAAGGCATAGTCGCGATGCAGTTGTATCGCCTCGCCAAACACATTCTCCACTATACTTCTCCAACGTGGCGTACTCTTATCCGTCCAGCCCATAAACTCTCCCTCCATAAAAGGCTTACCCTTATTCACGTTCCATATCTTCTGGCTATCACGCTTGTACTTGGCCTTTGCCCTTTCTCGTTGTATGCGTTCTACATTTGTTTCAATCAACACCGAATCTGCTGCTACGCCTGCTCCTTTTTCCACTGAGAGAGCAGAAGCACGACTATTCTGTAACGAGTCTTTCACCTCACGGCGTATCTTCTCTACATACTCTTTATTTTTCCGTGCCTTTATCTCCTTGCGCGCCAGCTCATTCGGTAAGACAAACTGTCTATATTCCCAACGTGCGAAATACCACAAGAGCAATGCCGGCAACACCACTCCAAGCAACAAATAACGCCACTCTAAGAACCTTCTACGGCGCGTTACCATAGCCATGAGGAAGATCTTCAGTCCATTATTGAGCGATACTCCTGCTGTGAGCAGAAAGAGACCTATTGTTTGCCACAGATTCATTGCAGAGCCACGTTTCAGTTTTTCGCCAGCAAGCCATAGAGCAAGCAACAGGCACGTCATTGACATAACGAAGTGGTCTGGCACCATTACTGAGAGCATTATATAGCCGAAAGAAAAGAAGAACGCACAGAGCAGGTTACTGTCACGCTGTCCCAGTCCGATAACGTCATGCAGGATGCGGCGCAGGAAAAGAAACGAATACGTCCCACACACAGTCAGCACTACACCCATGAGTGGCAAAGCCCAGTTCATGCCTGTCACGCTTATAAGTGCCTTATTTGTCATGCTCAGTGGCCAAAAGAAAAAAGCAAGCAAAGGATGACGGTAAACATTATATGACGTGTCCCAGTCTGACACCACAACATACGTCAGAGGGTCGAAACCCGACACATGGTATTTACTGACAAACAATTTTCGATAATTGCCCGTCACGACATGCAGCTTCTCCCAGTAGGTCACAACACTGACGAGGTTTAACGCCATAAACCACACCAACGCAATAAGGCACTCCTTACGCTCCCCACTGCGTATTCTGAATATGTCGATAAATCTCTTTAGCATGATTCGTACACCTCAACATACCGTTTTGCTACCATTTCTTCGCTATATTCTCGCATTACCTTGTCGCGAGCCGCCAGACCGAGCGTTTCTCGATTATCAAGAACGAACCGTATGCCTTCAGCCAAATCCGTTGCGTCCTTATATCTTGCTACATATCCATTCTGCTTATGGTCAATCATCTCTGGTATGCCGCCGATATCAAATCCTACACACGGTGTACCGCATGCCATGGCTTCCATAATAGTATTTGGAAGATTTTCTGACAGCGATGGTAGTACGAAAGCATCAACGCTGGCATACAACTGCGCCATATCCTTCTCATCGTATATATAAGGTATATCACGCCCAAGAGCGACAATCTCCACCCCATCAAGCATCTTGGCTGCCTCGTCAAGATACTGTATGCCCTTCATCGGATTGTCAGACCTTTGTGCTACGAACAGCACCCGTCTCGTATCAGCATGGCAGACGGGATGGAACACGGACGTATCTATTGGGTTAGGGATATTCCTCACACGTAACTGGCTCATCAATGGCGAGTTCTCTGCTTCTTCACGCAACCACCGGCTGCACGCAACGAAAGATATTCCGCCTTGTTCATACAGACGTGTTTTGCGCTTCCATGTCCAACGTTCGAGCCACGATTCCCTGCGTTGTATAGCAAGATGGTATGCCCCCATAGTATTCCACGCATCATGCATGGTCCATACAACGCGCTTACCGCTCTTTATTATCTTCTCAATTATGCCAAGAGACAGGAAGCCTTGATTCACCCAGTGCAGGTGAATGACATCGGCTTGTCGGAATTCATCTGTATGCGTTACATCCTGACCGAGAAGAGCAATATCTGTAGCCCACAGATCTTTTCTACTAAAGCCATTCATCATCCAGATAATGCCACGCTCCATGATGCTCGTCCACGACTGCTTACGCAATCCTTGCGGTCCACAACAGATATTGCGACGACAAAGCAGCGAAGCCTCAACACCATTCTTGCGCAAAGCCTTCATCAAGCGGGATGCAGCTATGGCAGCACCGCCGCTATGCTCGTATGTACTAAGTATCAGTACCTTCATCGTCTTACAATCATCAGTTTAGCTATCCCTGTTCCCAATAACACACCGAGCGTATTACACACGGCATCAAACCAATCGCCAGAACGGCATGTGGTCAGATAAGCCTGTGCCACTTCTACCAACACACCCATAACAATAGGACACAACACTCCTCCAAAAATCAAGCGGCACCAGTTTGTCATGGTATGCCTCTTGCGATATTCATGCCATATAACAAGTGTCAGCACACCATACATAGCGAAATGTGTCCACTTGTCAATGAAGTTGATTTCATTAAGCGGAGTCTCAGGTACAGGTATCATGCAAAGCACCCATATCACAATTATGACTGCAACAGATTGTGGATACTTCTTAAAATAGTAAAGCATTGCATATATATATTACGTGCTTCTTCGCACAAAGAAATAATGCAAGTCATTCATCAGAATGGCGCACATGTTTGATTTCTGCGTGCAAAGTTAATCATTTTTTTTCGTTTTATTGTTGACTATAAGAAAAAAGTTGTAACTTTGCATTGTAATAGACATATTTTTTATGGCAAATTTCGCTTCACGCACAGGTCTGATACTCGCCACAGCAGGCTCTGCTGTAGGTCTGGGTAATATATGGCGTTTTCCGACCACTACTGGTGAGAACGGTGGCGCAGCCTTCATACTCGTATATATCATCTGTACACTGTTGCTTGGACTGCCAGGCATGATGAGTGAATTCATCATAGGACGCAACGGTGGTGGCAATGCCATGCGTTCCTACATAAAGGGAGGCAACAAGAGGGCATGGGGTGCCGTCGGCATAATGGGTATGCTGTGCGCCATTATCATACTGGGATTCTATAGCGTAGTGGCAGGCTGGTGCATATACTATCTGTATCAGGCTCTGACCGACAACGTATTAGGCGATGCGCAGACGATAGCCACGAACTTCGATGCTCTCGTAAGTAACACATGGATACCATCGCTAATGTCGATACTATTTGTGTTACTCACCCACTCCATCATCATCCGCGGAGTGCAGGGCGGCATCGAGAAGGCATCGAAATGGATGATGCCACTGCTTTTCGTACTTTTAATCATCATCATCGTTGCTTCCTGTTCGCTTCCGGGGGCATGGAAAGGCATAGAATTTCTGTTTAAGCCTGATTTCTCCAAGATAACAAGCAAGGTATTATTTGAAGCACTGGGGCAGTCTTTCTTTTCCATCAGTCTCGGCACAGCGTGCTTATGCACCTATGCAGCATATTTTGACAAAAAGACAAACCTCCTGAGGTCGTCTGTTCAGATAGCGTGCATCGACTGTGGCATTGCCATCATGGCAGGAATGATGATTTTTCCTGCCGCCTTCTCCGTGGGTGTACAACCTGACGCCGGGCCGAATCTCATCTTCCTTACATTGCCTGGGGTGTTTACCCAAGCCTTTCCTCATCCCGTGGCTTACGCCGTTGCAATATTATTCTTCGCACTGCTGACACTGGCTGCGCTGACTTCCACCATCTCCATGCACGAGATTGGCACTTCACTATTATCCGAGGAGCTACGCATCAGCCGCACAAAAGCAGCTACCGTCATCACTTTGTGTTGCTGCATCATCGGCATACTTAGCGCACTTAGCATGGGGCCTATACCCATGGGAGTAATGGGAAAGAGTCTTTTTGCGAACTTTGACGCACTGACTTCCAACATTCTGTTGCCGTTTGGAGCATTACTTAGCACTACACTTGTGGGATGGGTGATGCCGCACCGCAAGGTCATCTGTCAACTGACATCGTATGGCAACTACAGATGGCGTAAGTGGGCAGTCAACATTTTCTTCCTACTTTTGCGTTTCGTATGTCCCATGGGCATCGCACTAATTTTCTTAAATCAGATAGGTCTTATCACATTCTGATTGTCATAGCTACTCATATTATGCTAATCAGGACATAAAAATCCCCCTTGACTATATGACAGCCAAGGGAGAAACACAAACTAAACGTGGATAAATTATTATCCGTCTTTCTTATTCATGATTAGAAAGGAAATCCACCACCAGGCATACCGCCACCCATACCACTGGCGGAGCCACCCGTCACGAGACTACTCTGCGTATATGACCACGCAGTACTGCCGCCACTAATAGTAGTATTGTCACAGCTCACACCCTGAAAAGTCGTTCCGCTGATGGTTGCTCCGCTCTTGAAGGTATAGGTATTGCCTGTGGAAAGACCTGGAGCAGACAGTAACATCGTATAGGTACCATTGTAGCGCGCAGGTATCTTGAACGCCACGATACACTCGCCGCTACCATTAGTAAGAGCTAAGACAGAATTTGCCGTGAGCGATGCCGATGTAACAACCGAAGCCTGTTTGCTGGTTGACGATGTCGGCGTACTGGTAGAACCGCCTATACCAACCACGATACCACCGTTGATGGTAAAAGTATTCTGGTCACAGTCTATGCCATCTTCTGGCGTACTGCTGCCACTGCCGAATACCACTCCGCCGTTGATAGTGATGGTACCGTTAGAATCTATGCCGTCATTGTTAGTAGCATATCCATAAACGTAGCCTCCATTGATTAGAAGCGTCTTGGCTGCATTGACTGCATCGTCATAACAATAGCTCTCTACCATACCGCCATTGATGGTTATGGAGTTTTTGCTCTCTATGCCTTCTGCTCCCTCACCGCCTGTGCAGCGCACAATGAGTTTTCCGCCATTGATGGTAATCACACCCGACGTGTCGCTTTTCTTGCCTACGTGCAGTCCCTTTGGCTCAGCATCGCTGCTTGATGAAGCAGAATTCATACCCTGACGCATATTTCCACTGCCACTGCTGCCTACAGTGGAGCCAGAGGTTATGATGCGCACCGTGCCGCCATTCTGTGTATATGTCTTTGCAGCACGGATGCCTTTGCCACCATTTCCCGTAGATTTACAATAGAGTTCGCCACCACTAATGACGATAGCGCTATCACACTTCAGACCTGATGGCTGACTATAATCAGCCTCGCTGCTGTCGTAAACGGCAACACCAGAGTTGATGACCGTAGTGCGTCCGCCCGTGATACTGATCAGGGAGTCACACGTAAGTCCCTTCGGAGCATTACCTGAGCATACTATGTTATGTGCTCCACCTGCGATATAGATAGCCTTGTTGGCCTTAATTCCATTATAACCTGATGCTGGTGATATATTAGTGTTAGTGCCTGCATGCAGATATATGTAGTCATCACTTACAAGACCATGTTTGCCCTGCGCTGTGATATTGAGTGTGCCAGTGCCACTGATGAGTAGTTTGCCTTCGGAGAAGATTACACCTTTCTCATCTTCGCCGTCGGTTGTGGTGTATGTAGAGCCATCGCTCAACGTATTCACGGTACCATCAACAATGCGCATATAGCAACGCTTGTCGCCGTCAGTGCCTTTCTGTATATTGATGGCAGCACCTGACTTATTGGTCATTGAGACTCCATTGAGGTCGAGTATGAATTTCTTCTCACTGTAGAGCTTAAAGTTTCCGTCAGTGGTAGAACCGCCGAGTACATACTGTATCTTCTTTGCAGCATTGACTGTAACGTGAGCTCCGCTCAAACTGATGGTGATGTCATCATCGCTATAGCTATTGCCTGCCGTGGCGGATGTGGCTATCACCGCAGTGCCATTCTTCTTATAGTATGTCCACGAAGCAGTCGTGCCACTATATGTTATCTCAAGTTTCTTTATTCCTTCGGTATCTTCTGCAAGCAAGTTCTCTACGAAGTCCTCGCTTGCAGCCTTATATGAGGCACTGTATTCGTTGGCATCTTCTATGTCTGAGCTTACAGCCGCGGTGTTAAGCTGTATGTCGTAGGTAGTGATGTCAGCAGTACCGATTTCCATTGTTGACATAGTACCGCCGCTGATGCTTCCCGAACTGCTTTGCGTATTGCCCGAGCCTGTGACAATAGTGAAGTCGTCGCTACCGCATGAGGCAAATAGCACGGTTGCAAAAAACGTCTGAATAATACTTTTCTTTCTCATAATGATAATGTAGGTTATTACAATTTGTCTGTTAATCGTTTTTTTTTCAATGGCAAAATTACTAAAACAACGGTTTACAAACAAATCATTAACCTATCATTAAACATAGTAAAGCTGTTTCGTATCTACAAAACTATGTTTTTTTACTTTTATTTGCTTTTCACACAATGCCTGCAACCTTTTTTTACATATCGTTCCTTTTTCAATCTTATGGGATAAAAGACGTTACATTTCATAGCCCTCACTCATCTGGTCTTCCTCATCGCCCTCTTGTTGTTGGCGTTCCTGCTTTTTCTTTCCGTTACTGTTGCCGAAGTTCCATGTCAGCGTAAAGCGCACGGTACGGCTGCGACGACGGTTGACCTGATGACGCAGGAAGGTGTCGCTCTCTGTGTAGGTTTCCCACTTTCGTGAGTCAAACACGTCGCGGCAATTTACAGCAAGAGTAAACATACGATTGAAGAAGTGTTTTCTTACGCCCATATCGAGACCACAAGTGGCAGGTCGGTAGCCCTGTGTCAAGGTACGACGGGAGTCGAACTTAAACGTACCCTGTATGCTGATGTCATAAGGCAGACGCAGAGATGCCATAAATCGTGCATTCCACGTGAAGTTATCGCGAGCGTCGCCCGTTACTGACTGTCCGTCAATCTCATAAGAGAAAGCATTGATTTTATAGTAATAGAGGTTGACGTTTGTAGATATTTCGAGCATCTTGCCAAACTTGTTCTTTGCCGTAAGTTCTATACCCGTGGATGTAGAGCGTGCTACATTCTCCGATGTGCTGTACATCATCTGGTCGCTGGCATTGCGATAGTTCAGTCGCTGAATGACATCGGTAGTAGGACGGTAGTAGGCTGACACAAGCAATGAATGTTGCGACCACGTCTTCAGATAGTTAAGAGCGATTGAGTTAGAGTATTCAGGCGTAAGCAGCGGATTACCGAACGACACGATTGAGGCATCGCTCGTATTACGAAAACTATTGAGTTCGCCTCCCCACGGACGACGCAAGCGTCGCGTATAGTTTAGTTGCAGTTGCTGAGACTCTGTAATCTGCCACGTCATGAACAGCGAAGGGAACAGTTGGAAGTAGTCTTTCTTAAACGCTGCAGGTTTCTCTTCAATGCCGTGCTCCTGTGCCCACGACAGCGACTCGGTATTGATGCGCCAGTATTCGCCTCGCAGACCTGCCATAAGGCTTATGTTACCCCATTTCTGCGAGAGTGACACATAACCTGCGTGAATATCGTTGTCATAAACGAAATGGTTGAAATAAGCTGGGTCTTCAACGAGATTTTCGCCCAACCAGTTGCTTGCCTCATAAGACTCCTGCGGAGTATTCTCGTGGGAGAAACTGCCGTTGTAGCCTGCTTCGAGTTTTGTATTGTCGGTCAGGGCATTCTCATACTGCAGTTTCACGTCAGTATGGCGGTTCTTTATGTTAAGTGGACGACTTTGGAAACGATAGTAAGTATCTACATTTGGGTCTTCATAATATATGCTGTCCTGATACGTATTCTCGTTATCAGAGTGCCACCTAACGTGGTTTATGGAGAAATCAAGGAAGTGCTTGTCGGTGAATTTATGACGATAATTATACTCCAAGAACACGAAATTCATCGGACCTGATGAGCGCGAGTTGCGCAACTGGGTACGCGTAAGCATTTCCCCTGCATCCGTATAATTACCATAATAATAAGGAGTAGAAGAATTTGACTTACGTTTTCCGGTCATAAACATGCCCGTCAGTCCCATATCGTCATTGCCAGTAAGGTGCCATGTCAGTCCGGCACGCGTAAAGAGGTTATTGCCTATATTGGAGTTGCGCGTGTAATGGTGTTCGTATGATGTGGCCACGCCATCCACGAGGTTGTCCTGCTCGCTCTCGTTCACCCCGCTGTTCTCGCGGTGGCGATAGCCTACGTCGGCGAAGAGGTCGAGTTTTCTCGAACTATAGTTTATGTTAAATCCTACGTTTGCGCCACCGCGCGTGTCGGCACCTACCTGCACCGAGCCATAATAGCCAGGCTTACGGTCTTTCTTAAGTACGATGTTGATGATACCCGTAGAGCCTTCTGCCGAGAACTTTGCCGAGGGATTATCAATTACCTCAATACGTTCAATGCTCTCGGCTGGTATCTGCTGTAGTATCTGTGCCTGGTTATCACTGGTCAGTCCGCTTGCGCGACCGTTAATCCACACCTCCACGTTCGTGTTGCCACGCAGAGAAACATTGCCGTCATTATCCACATCCACGCTGGGAATTTGTTCCAGGAGTTCAGAAACAGACAGTCCGGCACTGGTTATCATACCAGCTACGTCAAACGCCTTGCGGTCAACCTCCAGTTTCATCGTAGGGCGTTGGCCCTCTACGCTTATCTCACTAAGCACCGTAGGGTCTTCCTCCATCTTTATCGTGGAAAACGACATGGCAGGAGTCTTTGCCGACAAGGTAAACTGTCTTGTTACATCCTTGTAGCCTACGTAAACCAACCGCATCGTGTAGGTGCCGTAAGCCACGTTGTTTAAGATAAACTGACCCTCGAGATCGGTCTTTCCTGCTACCGAATACATACTCTCTCCGTCTTTCGTCAGCGTCACACTTACAAAAGACAAAGCCTCTGATGACTTCTTGTCTTTCACCAGTCCTTTTACCTGTCCCTGCGCCATCATGGCGGTACAGATTGCTATCAGCGATAGCAATGATAATAGTTTTTTCATGAAAATATTTATGTGTTGTGTTGTACTATGACGTAATCAGGTTGTAATAGGTTTAAGCATAACACATATTTTTTCCCGCAAAGTAATATTTTGCGTACAATTCGCATAGAATTCAGCAAATGGTCTTTGCCATACCTTTGAAAGACTAATCCAAGGCAAAATCAATGTAAATTGAATGAAAAACTTACATTCGTTTATTCGCAGAATAGTTACAAAGAAAACTTATTGCATAAAAAAAACTAAAAAAAAGTTGCAAGAATAAAAAAATATCTATAACTTTGCAATATCTCCCACGCCAAAGATGTCTTTCAAGACATTGGGGAAAGGCTAATCCAGAGTGATGGAACATATGTCTGATAATACAGACTACATAGCCGCAAGGGGAGATTACATATATGGAAAAGGCGTTTATCACGCTTTGTTCTCTGACTCTTCAAAAGCCTAGGAAACTTTTCAATTACTGTCAAGGGACATAGCAACGATAGATGCCCATGGGTATGATTTTATGCAA
>CAMNCV010000154.1 GCA_946534585.1 uncultured Prevotellaceae bacterium | reverse complement strand
GCATCCGTGGCTGCCGTACTCAAAGCCTGCTGGCCAAGTTGCTGCCGTTTTTCCGAAAGCGAGTGCAAAGGTACACACTTTTTTCGTCACACACAAGAGTTTCGAGTTTTTTTTTCGATTTTATGGATTATTGTTGACACATATCAAGAGAAAGTGCATGAAAAGGGGCGAGCGGAGGGGGAATTCGCGGCGATGGTATCGCCGCATACAAGGAAAGAAAGGAAAGACGAAGAGGAAGGACGAGAAAGGAAAGAGAAAGGAAGATAGAAAAGCAATATACAGAAGATACACACCTACACCATAATATATAAAGACACTTTTGCAAAGTCTGTAATTACAAGTAAAAAGTAGAAGTCATTATAACAAGGGGAAACACAAGGAAAAATCACAGGAAAAGACATCTTTTGACAGTTTTTTGTTGCTATGTCATTTTTTATTTGTAACTTTGCCTCACAAACTAATGGTGGATTCATTTCATTACCACCATAATATTATGATAACAATTTAAAACCCGAACAATATGGCTAAATCAAAAGGAAAGAAAGGTGGCAAGCGCATGACGAAAGTGCAACTTGCAGACCAAATGGAAGCGTATTTCCGTTCAAGACCTGATGAAACGATATCATTCAAGACCCTATTCAAGGATCTACGTCTCAACACGCATCCGCTCAAGATGCTTGCCATTGACACGCTGGAGGAGATGGCATGGGATGATTTTCTGGTAAAAGTCAGCGAGTCTTCATACAAACTGGCGGACTCCACTCAGGTCATGGAGGGTATATTCCAAGCAAAGCCCAACGGACGCAACTCCATTACGCCCGACGGTAGTGACAAACCAATATTTGTCGCAGAGCGAAACAGCATGTATGCCTTGACTGGTGACCGTGTGCGTTTCTGTATGATGGCACGCAGGAAAAGTCATATCAGAGAAGCGCAGGTAACGGAGATTATCAGCAGGAAGAAAGACCAATTCGTAGGACGTTTACAGGTAGAAGAGGATTATGCTACACTCATACCACAGGACCCAATGCCCTGCAGTATATTCATACCTAAAAACAAGCTATTAGGAGGAAAGAACAACGAGCGTGCTGTCATTCAAGTTAAGAAATGGCCTGATGCCGAGCACCGCACAATTATTGCCGAAGTAATTGACGTATTGGGAGAACGTGGCGACAACGACGTAGAGATGAACACCATACTCGTGCAATACGGATTACCATACAAATATCCCAAGGAGGTAGAGGACGCCGCCAACAAAATCAGTGACGTGATAACCAAAGAAGACATGGAAGGCCGCGAGGATTTCCGTCAGGTATTCACCTGCACCATCGACCCTCACGATGCAAAGGACTTTGACGACGCACTGTCTATAAGGATTAAGGATGAAGGGATTAAGGATAAAGGTTTAATTGGTAATGACCCGTCATCCATCGTCCATCAGTCATCACCCCTCTATGAGGTTGGTGTGCATATAGCCGACGTCTCCCACTACGTGACAGAAGGCTCTATAATAGATAAGGAGGCAGAGAAACGCGCCACGAGCGTATATCTCGTTGACCGCACCATTCCCATGCTCCCCGAACGCTTATGTAACTATATCTGTTCACTGCGTCCTGACGAAGACAAGTTAACATACAGTGTAATATTCACCATGGATGAGGAGGCCAACGTAAAAGACTACCGCATAGTACACACCATCATACGCTCTGACCGTCGCTACGCCTACGAGGAGGTACAGAAAGTAATAGAGGAAAGTTGGAAATGGCGCGGCAGCGATGACCACGAAGCCCCCGTGACAGAAAAAGGCATGGAAGCCCTGAAGAAGATGGATCCGAACGCAGAACGATTGCTGACACTCGATGCTCTGGCAAAGAAATTACGCAAAAGACGTTTTCAGAACGGCTCCGTGAAGTTCGACCGCGAGGAAATGAAATTCGATATTGACGAGAAGGGCAAACCGACGAGGTGCTACTTCAAGCGTTCGCTCGATGCAAACAAACTCATTGAGGAGTTTATGCTGCTTGCCAACCGCACCGTGGCGGAGCACATCGGCCGCGTACCTAAGGGAAAGAAGTCCAAGACCCTACCCTACCGTATACATGACGACCCAGACCCTGTGAAGCTGGAGCAGCTGAAACAGTTTGTAGTAAAATTCGGCCACAGGATGAAATCGACAAGCACCAAGGGAGCAACAGCCCGCGCCATCAATGCACTTATGGACGAAGTGAACGGTCAACCTGAGCAGAAAGCAATAGAAATGGTAGCACTAAAGGCTATGATGAAGGCAAAGTACTCCACTCACAACATAGGGCACTTCGGATTAGCTTTTGACTATTACACTCACTTCACCTCACCCATACGTCGCTATCCCGACACGATGGTTCACCGCTTGCTCACGCGCTATGCCGAGGGGGGGCGCTCTGCCAACCAAGACCATTACGAAGAACTCTGCGAGCACTCCTCTGACATGGAGCAGATTGCAGCCAATGCGGAGCGCGACTCAATAAAATACAAGATGGTGGAGTACATGAGCGAATTCATAGGAAAGGAGTTTAACGCCCACATCTCAGGCATCACCTCCTACGGTATATATGCAGAGATTGACGAGAACCACTGCGAGGGAATGATACTAATGCGCGATTTGAAAGACGACTACTATGAGTTTGACGAGCGTAATTTCTGTCTTATCGGTCGCCGACGTCATAATAGATATCAGCTTGGCGATGCGCTGCGCATAAAAGTGGCGCGAGCAAATCTCGACAAGAAACAGCTCGATTTCGTGCTTGCCGACGAGGAGTAATCGCAAAAGCATAGCCATTACGGTGTAATCAGTATCTGATTACACCGTAAAAGGATAGCGATTACAGTATAAAAAGATACTGATTACAACGTAATAGGATAGCTATTACGACTGGCAAATACTATGTCATGGTAATATGACGCGAAAAAAGCTTGCGCCCCTGCTTCCAAATATGGAAACAGGGGCGCAAGCTTTTTATTCCTAAGTCCAAGGATTATCCTACCTGGCAACCAGGCTTTACATCCCTTGACGTGGTGGTTACGCTGAGCGTACCATCGTAGTTCACAGCCGACAGTATCATACCTTGGCTCTCCTCGCCCATCATCTTGCGCGGAGCGAAGTTGGCAACGAACAGCACCTGCTTACCCACCAACTCTTGTGGGTCCTCATAATATGCAGCAATGCCTGAGAGGATAGTGCGACCTTCTGGCGTCCCGTCGTCGATATGGAACTTCAATAGTTTCTTCGACTTCTTCACCTTCTCGCACTGTGTTACCAGTCCTACGCGGATGTCGAGTTTCTCAAACGTTTCGAAATCCACATTCTCCTTAACAGGTTCCGGCTCATAGCCAGCAGCCTCGTTGGCCTTCTTGGCATCATCAAGCTTCTTGAGTTGTGCCTCAATCACACTGTCTTCAATCTTTTCAAACAGCAGCGACGGTTCATTCAGCTGATGTCCTGCCGCAAGAATATCCATAGAACCGAGCTGTTCCCAGTTGAAAGAATCGAGATTAAGCATCTCACGCAGTTTCTTTGACGAGAACGGCAGGAACGGTTCGAAGGCAATCGACAGATTAGCTGTCAGCTGCAGACAAACGAAGAGTATGGTCTTCACGCGCTCTGGGTCAGTCTTCCATACCTTCCACGGCTCACACTCCGTTATGTAGCGGTTGCCTATTCGAGCCAGGTTCATTGCCTCCTTCTGTGCCTCACGGAACTTAAACTGCTCCAAATAATCCTCTACGCGAGCCTTTACGTCCTTGAACTCTTCAACAGCCTGCTTGTCAACATCGTTCTGTGCGCCACATTCTGGCACTCTACCGTCAAAATACTTCTTCGTAAGTTGCAGAGCGCGGTTCACGAAGTTGCCATATATAGCCACGAGCTCAGAGTTATTGCGCTCCTGGAAGTCACGCCACGTGAAGTTATTGTCCTTCGTTTCTGGAGCATTTGCAGTCAGCACATAGCGTAGCACGTCTTGCTTGCCAGGCAAGTCAACCAAGTATTCATGCAGCCATACCGCCCAGTTGCGCGATGTTGAAATCTTGTCATCTTCCAGATTAAGGAACTCATTGGCAGGCACATTGTCAGGCATGATATAGCCGCCATGTGCCTTCATCATAACGGGGAAGATAAGACAGTGGAACACTATATTGTCTTTTCCGATGAAATGTATGAGACGTGTATCCTCCTGCTGCCACCATTTTTGCCATGTGCCCCACTTCTCTGGCTCACGCTCACATAGTTCTTTCGTGTTTGAGATATAACCGATTGGCGCATCAAACCACACATAGAGCACCTTGCCCTCGGCTCCTTCCACTGGTACAGGTATGCCCCAGTCAAGGTCACGTGTCATGGCACGTGGCTGCAAGTCCATGTCGAGCCATGACTTGCACTGGCCGTAAACGTTAGAGCGCCACTCCTTGTGCCCAGTGAGTATCCACTCCTTCAGCCACTCCTGATATTTATTCAGGGGCAGATACCAATTCTTAGTAGGACGCTTCACCAATCCGTGACCGGGGTTGTTCTTGTTCGTCGGGTTGATAAGCTCATCTGGTGACAGTGTAGCACCACACTTCTCACACTGGTCACCGTAAGCGCCCTGGCTATGGCAGCGTGGGCACTCACCTACGATGTTGCGGTCTGTCAGAAACTCGCCCGTCACCTCGTCACAGTACTGTTCCTCGGTTATCTCCTCAAGTTCGCCCTTGTCATATAGCGTACGGAAGAAATCTGCCGCAAACTTATGATGCGTAGGCGAAGTCGTGCGACTATAGATATCAAACGATATTCCGAAGTCCTCAAACGACTTTTTAATCATCTCGTGGTAGCGGTCAACGACTTGCTGCACCGTGATGCCTTCCTGCTTTGCGCGTATAGTCACTGGCACGCCATGCTCATCACTTCCACCGACGAACATAACCTCACGGTTTTTCAGTCTGAGATAGCGCACGTAAATATCTGCTGGCACATACACACCAGCCAGATGACCTATATGCACACCACCGTTAGCATACGGCAGGGCAGCGGTCACCGTCGTCCTGTTATATTTTTTCTGTTCCATATTCCAAGGTGCAAAGTTACAAAGAAAAGTTGACATAAACGAATGTTTTCGCCGTTTATTTTCCTTAAGCACTTATTGCATCAGAAATTCGATTGTGCCTATCCCCTGCTATAATTCATCAATACACCACGTATTTCTTTCCACCCTTGATATATATGCCGCGTCCTGTGCCGTTGCTTCTGCGTCCGCTCAGGTCATAGATGTTGTTGTCCTGCGTGCGCTCGCTGGTGTCCATGCTTACGCTGACTATAGCGTCAGCCTCCCCCAGCGGCACGTCTGCCATGTCCATGTCGCTGCCCATGTAGTAGCCCAGGTTGGTAGGCTGGTTGTAGCCTATGTTCTGGTTTATGCACTGCATCCAGTATGTGTGGTCGCTCATGAGGTAAGGGAACTTGTAGTTAGAAGGATACCATGTAGAGAATATCTTCAGGTCCTTCAGCTTTGTGTTGTCAGGCACTATGAACTCCTCGCGCCAGTCGCCGAGGAAGTCGCCATAC
>CAMNCV010000153.1 GCA_946534585.1 uncultured Prevotellaceae bacterium | reverse complement strand
AGAAGAAGAGGCTCACCGTATATGGCATAAGTATCACCCACAACCAAAACTATCGAAACAATGAAAACACTTATTACACTATTTTTCCTTCTGACAAGCCTTCAGGTAGTCGCATCACCTGAGGATATGTACGGCATGTATGACAAAGACGGGAAGCATCGCGAAATGACAGAGAAGGTCGAGCAGATAATACACAAGTCGGAAGAACAGAAGAAAGAAAGGCAAACCAAGAATATAAGTATTATGATTGTTTCACTCGTCATAGCCCTCATACCTCTATGCATCGTAGGTGGGGATGTCATTCGCAAACAAACCTGGAAGACAAACTCACGCGGAACAATACAAGCCTTGGGTACCGCACTCGCCGGCGGAGTTGCACTTTTTGCCTTCAACTATGGATGGCTCTATCTGAAATACCTGCAAGAAGAGGTTTTCAAATGGGTACTTTCCATCGCCTTCATCATACTGTTAATAGGCACAGGCATCTATCTGGCGAGGAATAACAAATAAAAGGGAAAGGAAAAAATCAGGCAAATAGGAAATAAAATAACGTATGGTACGTTATTCAATCGTGCTACTTCCTCTGCAATAGTTAAATAACGGCTGTGCATACATTAGAAGTGTGCACAGCCGTTTTTCTTTGAAATAATCACTACCGTGAACAATATTTCCTCGACAATGACTTAATATTTTGTGTTTTGTTTTTTTTTTAGTAACTTTGCAATCAGAATAGTGCAAAGCAAAAACATACAAAAGACGTAAATGTCAAAACTAAATACATATATCAATCGTTTCCTTACTTGGCGGCAGCAACATTTGTCTGACCGACAATTCACTCTGGTGTTGGCTTTCTTCGTGGGACTGTTTGCTGCATTGGCGGCTTATGTGTTGCATACGCTGATACATCTGATGCAAGGCTTAGTGCTCGATCAGATGATTACGACGGGCTATACATGGTTATATCTTGTGTTTCCCGTTGTCGGAATATGGCTTACGATGTTGTTTGTGCGTTACATTGTACGTGATAATATATCACATGGTATTACGCGTATATTATATGCAATATCGTCAAAACGAAGCAGACTTGCAGCGCATAACTGCTGGACTTCAGTCGTGGCATCGGCAATAACCATAGGTTTTGGTGGCTCGGTAGGAGCTGAGGCTCCAATAGTACTGACAGGGTCGAGTATAGCGAGTAATCTCGGTCAGCGTTTCCGAATGAACAATAAGACACTTATGCTGCTTGTAGGATGTGGTGCAGCGGCGGCAATTGCTGGTATATTCAAAGCTCCAATCGCAGGATTGGTGTTCACGATAGAAGTGTTGATGATAGACCTCACGATGGCAAGCATATCGCCGATCCTTATAGCCAGCGTAACAGCAACTTGTTTTACATACATGTTTGTCGGTGACGACCAGCTCTTCTCCTTTCATACCTTGCATCCATGGGACGTCAGTGGTGTGGCTGGAAATATATCTCTTGGTGTGTTCTGTGGATTAGTGTCGCTGTATTTTATTCGTACAATGACGATGTGTGAGGGGTTGTATTCGCGATTGAAAAACCGTTATGTGCGATTTGCTTTTGGTGGCATTACTTTGAGTACGTTGATTTACCTGTTCCCCTCGTTGTATGGTGAGGGGTATCGTTCTATAAATATATTGCTAAGCGGGAGTGAAACGCAGTGGGAACGATTGATGGATAATTCACTGTTTCAAGGTGGTGGCACTTATACCTTGCTTATTTATCTTGCGGCAGTGTTGCTTACAAAAACATTTGCAACGGCAAGCACCAATGGTGGCGGCGGATGTGGCGGAACGTTTGCTCCGTCGCTGTTTGTCGGAGCATTTGCAGGTTTCCTCTTCGCACGTATTTGGAATATATACGACATAGGTGTATTCTTGCCGGAAGAAAATGCAGCGTTGTTAGGTATGGCAGGCGTCATGTCTGGTGTTATGCATGCTCCGCTAACAGGAGTATTTCTTATAGCAGAGCTCACAGCAGGATATACATTGTTCATGCCATTAATGATAGTGAGCCTATGTGCATATCTGGTAATACTTATATTTGAGCCACACAGTATCTATGGTATGCGACTGGCGCAGCAAGGAAAACTGATAACGCACCATACAGATCGTAGCGTGTTGACACTGATGACTCTTGATTCGGTGATAGAGCATGATTATGTACCAGTAGAAAAGGACATGGAACTGCTGAAACTGGTACATGCTATGAGTGAGAGCCATAGTGAAGTGTTGCCAGTAGTTGACGGGGCAGGCACATTGCTTGGAGAGATAGATTTGAATAAATTGAGACACATAATATTCCGTACGGAGTTGTATCACTACTTCCGTGCATCGCAGTTGATGACGCCACCACAGGCTACGTTGCGTTTGGAAGACCCGATGGAAGACGTGATGGCTGCGTTTGACAGGACTGGAGCTCAACACTTGCCAGTGACGGGCAATGATAATGTACTATATGGATATATATCGCGAGCACATCTATATGGGAAGTATCGTCAGATGGTGGCGGATTTAAGTAATGATTGATTATTAATACTGTGTTATATTATTTTATGAAGAAGGAAGAATTGAGAATAATTTTTATGGGGACACCAGAGTTTGCTGTGGCTACACTGCAGGCTTTGGTTGAGGCAGAGTATAACGTTGTAGCCGTTGTTACGCAGCCAGATCGCCCTGTAGGACGACATGGTTCTGTGTTGCGTGCTCCCGCTGTGAAAGAATATGCCGTAGAACATGGGATTCCTGTTCTGCAGCCAGAAAAGATGAAAGATGTTGATTTCGTAGAACAACTACGTTCGTATAAAGCAGACCTCCAGGTCGTAGTAGCGTTCAGAATGTTGCCAGAGATTGTATGGTCTATGCCAAGATATGGAACATTTAATGTACACGCAGCTCTGTTACCCCAGTATAGAGGTGCGGCACCAATCAACTGGGCCATAATAAACGGAGAGAAACAGACGGGGGTTACTACGTTCTTCCTTGATCATGACATAGATACAGGTCGTGTTATAATGCAGCAGCCATTCGATATTCCTGAAGACGCAGATGTGGAATATGTATATGATGGGTTGAAAGAACTTGGTGCAGAGATAGCATTGAAGACAATAGATAAGATTATAGAAGGAGATGGTAAGGTAGATGCTATACCTCAGGAAATGATGAATGAGAATGTCAAGGAACTGAAAAATGCTCCCAAATTATTTAAGGAAACGTGTAGGATAGATTGGACACGCAAGGAAAAAGAATTATATGATTTTATTCGTGGGTTATCTCCTATACCAGGCGCATGGGGCGAAGTGAAACTTCCAAACGGTAGTGTAATGGAAGTAAAAATATATAAAGTAAAAAGAATAGATGGTTCTAAAGGACAGAAAGAAAACTCAGGAACCATCATGAAGATAGGAAAAGGATGTGGTGTAGTATGTGTTGATGGCATATTGGAGATAGAAAGCATTCAGCCTAATGGAAAAAAGAGAATGGATGGAAAATCGTTTTCAAATGGTTATATAGGTTGATTTTCATCAACTATAATAAAAAAAGACTTCAATAATATAAAAAAAACAGGAAAAAATTTGCATGTTATCGAAAATATGAGTACCTTTGCATCGCATTTAGGGAAATGCCTCACTGAAGAACTAAAATAAATGAGATTTTCAGTGATTAGAATGCGGAAATAGCTCAGTTGGTAGAGCACAACCTTGCCAAGGTTGGGGTCGCGGGTCCGAGTCCCGTTTTCCGCTCTTTTTATTGGAACAACAAAAGATAAGTGAAACTTTTTGTTATATGAAATGCCCAAGTGGCGGAATTGGTAGACGCGCACGTTTCAGGTGCGTGTGTCGAGAGACGTGCAGGTTCGAGTCCTGTTTTGGGCACAGTAGTTTTTTTATCTTTTGATGGATAAAATAATCTGGAGAGGTGGCGGAATTGGTAGACGCGCTACTTTGAGGGGGTAGTGTCAATTGTGACGTGGGAGTTCGAGTCTCCTCCTCTTCACTATTATTTTATGCGGAAATAGCTCAGTTGGTAGAGCACAACCTTGCCAAGGTTGGGGTCGCGGGTCCGAGTCCCGTTTTCCGCTCCCTTTTGTTTGTGGTCTATATTCCCTAAACTGAGAAGCACTTTTTTGTTTTTCTTTTGAAAAATATAATCCTTATTTTATGAATTTATATCTTAGATATTTTGATAGTGAAATACTCGTTTCTACAGTTGATGAAGCTATAGATTTTTTATCATCGCTATCAGAAATCAATGTTACGCATGAGATGATAGCAGATCTCCGTGAGTATGCAGCCAGCAACGTGTTGTTTCCGAAACGATACAAAGTGCGTTCACGTGTGTATTTTATCGTAATAAAGACCGAAGCACGCACAATGCAGGATTTTAAGGATAAAAAAGCGGTGAGAAGCAAGAGCGTCATGGTTGCAGAAGCAAAAGCTAATGAGCAGAAGCGCCTAAACGAACAGATTACTGGATGGTATGAGGGGACTCTTGATTTTAAGCGTGTTATTGTGAACCATACAGGGAAGTGTGAGTATCGTGATACTGTTTTTACAGTTAACTGTATAGCAGACTCTCAGCAAGATTGCTATAACCGTATAGTAGAACACCTGCTTACGCGTGTAGATAATCGTTCTCAGTTTCCTGCAGCAAAAGGAAAGAATTTCAAATGTCGTTTTCTTGGATATGCAAAACCTGAAACATTGGAGAAATTATGAACAGAGTAATGCTTATAGGATATGTTGGTATTGAACCAGAGGTGAAATACTATGAAGCAGATCAGGCCGTTGCCACTCTGCGTTTTGCTACCACAGAAAAAGGATATACATTACAGAATGGAACGCATGTGCCTGATCGTACTGATTGGCATAATCTCGTATTTTATCGAAGACTTGCTAAAGTGGTAGAGAACTATGTACATAAGGGGGATAAACTCTATGTGGATGGAAAACTGCAATACAGGAGATATGATGACAAAAAAGGAATACAGCATATCGTTACAGAAATCATTGTAGAGAATATGGAGATGCTTACTCCACGCCAGACTATGCAGACATCCCAACAGCAGCCTGCAAATGCAGGAGGTTATATACAACCACAGCAAACAGGGCAAATTGAGAAGAATGTCCAAAATCAGACTTCAGAGATAGAGTCAAATAATAAGATAATGCCTTTCTAAAATGGACATAAATACAATATCATCAGTATTTTCCGAAGTACAGTTTACAGCACCAAACACAGCGTCAATCGTGTGTCTGGTGCTGTCGTCGTTACTTCTTCTTATGTCAGGATTTGCCAGCGGAGCTGAAATAGCTTTTTTTAGTTTGTCACCCAAAGACCTGTCAATGCTTGATGAAGAGAAAGAACGTGATAAGAATATAATGATGTTGCGTGAGGATTCGGAACGTACTCTTGCTACGATATTGATAACAAACAATTTCGTGAATGTAACCATTATTATGTTGCTGAACTATGCTTTGGGGCATATCGTAGATTTTGGTAATGCCTATTGGTTACAGTTTTTGTGTATAACGATATTGCTGACGTTTCTCCTGCTTCTGTTTGGAGAAATAATACCAAAAGTGTATTCTCAGATATCACCGTTAGCATTTTGTCGCAGGGTGGTCAATGGAATCCTGTTTGCTCGACAGCTATTCTGGCCAATAAGTACTTTGTTGTTAGAGTCGGGAATAATTGCAGAGAAATTGGTGCAGAGTAAGAGACATGTGTTAAGTGTCGATGAGTTAGAACAGGCCTTGGAACTTACTGATAAAAATGAAATAAAGGAAGAGAAAGAATTGTTGCAGGGAGTGATACGGTTCTCTGACGAAATGGTACGTGAGATAATGACAAGTCGGCAGGATATTGTTGATATAGACATCGTATCTGAATTTGATAAAGTGTTAAAGTGCGTGCTTGATAACAATTACAGTCGCATACCTGTATATAAGGAAAGTATAGATGATATAAAGGGTATATTATATATTAAGGATTTGCTCCCACACATAGGCAAACCAGCAAATTTCCGATGGCAGAGTCTTATCCGACCTGCATATTTTGTGCCAGAAACAAAGAAGATAGATGATTTGTTGCGAGAATTTCAAGAGAACAAGGTGCATATAGCAGTTGTGGTAGATGAATTTGGAGGAACGAGTGGAATTATCACCCTTGAAGATATACTTGAGGAAATAGTTGGAGAGATAAGCGACGAATATGATGAAGAAGAAAATAATTACGTTAAACTCAACTATAATACGTATATATTTGAGGGTAAGACAAAACTTGTAGATCTCTGTCGCCACTTGTCGCTTGATGATGATTATTTTGATGATGTAGAAGGAGTTGATACGGTCGCAGGCTTGCTGTTGGAATTAAAAGGCGATTTCCCAAGCATACATGAATGTTTTACTTACAAAAATATTACGTTGGAGACTCAGAAGAAAGAACAGCGTAGGATTTCTCGTGTAAAAGTAACCGTGGAAGGTTAAAATATTATCTTTATTGTATTTCTCCATAAGAGATTATTTGCTTAATTCAATTTTTTTTAGTAATTTTGCACTCGCAAATTATAGATATGCATAATAACTATAGAATTGATATGTATCATTTCTATAGTCAAGTTTAATTAAATATTAGAAAATATGGACGACTATCACGCGACAAATACTGAGAATTGTTAATGCGTGAGGAACTCAGCCGCTAATGCAATATGCAGGTTCCTCACGGCTGTAGTTTCATTTTACATGAGGAACAACCAATGAAGACTTATTGGAACACTAATGGTGGAATACGCCCCATAAAGGAATGGGAGCCAAACTGCTGGATACAAGTTACTTGTCCTACGGATAAGGACCGTCAGGAATTAGAGGAAGAGTACAAGATACCAGATTATTTCTTTTCTGATATCTCTGATGCCGATGAGAGACCACGTTATGAATTTGATGAGGGATGGCAGCTTATAATCCTACGTATACCATATATGAAGGAAGTGCGTTCGCGCACACCATATACTACTGTGCCTCTTGGTATAATACATAAAGATGAAGTGACAATTACTGTTTGTTATTTTGAGACAGACATGATGGTAGATTTTGTGACATTTCAGCAACGGCGTGCAACAGGTTTTATTGATTATGTTGACATGGTGTTCCGTTTGTTCTTGTCTTCGTCTGTGTGGTATTTGAAACGACTAAAGCAGATTTCTCTGTTGCTCAATAGAGCTAAGCGCTCAATGGATCATACGGTGAATAATACGTCACTTGTTAATCTCTCCCGACTTCAAGATTCTTTGACTTATTTCATAACATCAATACGTGGAAATGAAACACTGTTGCAGAAACTGAAATTCAAACTGCCAGTGGATGAACTTGATGCAGATCTTATTGAAGATGTAAATATTGAGATTAGTCAGGCACGTGAGACAGCAAACATCTACTCGGAAATCCTTGAATCTACGATGGATACTTACACTTCAATTATCAATAATAATATGAATACGGTGATGCGTACACTCACATCCTTTTCTATTATACTGATGTTTCCTACACTGATTTCGTCGCTTTTCGGAATGAACTTGATAAATGGAATGGAGACGAGTAACTGGGGATTCCCTGTCGCATTGACACTCTCAGTCGTAGTAAGTTTAGGTTCTTGGATGATTCTGAGGCAGAAAAATCTGTTATAACAAAAAGAATACATAAAACAAACGAACAGTATCAAAGATAAGATGAATGTAGCAATAGTAAAATATAATGCAGGGAATATATTCAGCGTGATTAACGCTGTAAAGCGCTTGGGAATAGAACCTATATTTACTGACGATGCTCAAGAGTTGATGGCGGCAGATAAAGTAATATTCCCTGGTCAGGGAGAGGCAAGTGGCGCAATGGCATATCTGCGTGAGCATGGACTGGATAACGTTATAAAGAATCTTAAACAGCCAGTTTTGGGTATCTGCATCGGACAGCAATTACTGTGCAGACATTCGGAAGAGGGAGATACAGAGTGCCTTGGTGTATTCCCACTTGATGTAAAGCGTTTTCAGCCGTCAAGCCATGAAGATAAAATACCACAGATGGGGTGGAACTCTCTTAGTTTTCCGAAGACGAATCCGCTGTTTAGGGGGTTGAATGAGGGTGATTTCGTATATTTTATACATAGTTATTATGTACCTTATAGTGAAGAATATACGATAGCAAAAACCAACTTTACTCTTGATTATTCAGCTGCATTGCACTCTGGTAATTTCTATGCTACACAATTCCACCCGGAAAAGAGTGGTAAGGTGGGTGAGAGAATAATAAGCAATTTCTTGGAATTGTAGTTTTCTGTTTAACTACGGATTATCATTTGTATAGTTATTCTATTCCGTCTTTTTAGGGAACTTATGAAAGTTGTGCATCTTGCAGAATAAATCTAAAACCATGAATTTATAATTTCGATACAACGAGATGAGCAAAAAGGAACTAAACCTAAAAGATGTGTCGTTTCTTAATCTTATGCAGCGACGCATCTTCAATGTGCTAATAGTAGCAAATCCGTATGATGCCTTTATGCTGGAGGATGACGGTCGCGTAGATGAGAAAATATTCTCAGAATACATGCAACTTGGTTTGAGGTATCCGCCAGCATTTATTCGTGTCAGTACAGTGGATGAGGCTGCTACTGTGCTTGATGGGATGCAGTGTGACCTTGTTATTTGTATGCCAGGCAATGCAGACAACGATGCCTTTGATGTTGCTCGCGCTGTAAAGCAGATGTCGCCAGATACTCCGTGTGTGGTACTGACGCCTTTCTCACACGGCATAAGTCGGCGTATGCAAGACCTTGACCTCAGCATTTTCGACTATATCTTCTGTTGGCTTGGTAATACAGAACTTATCTTGTCCATCATTAAACTTATAGAGGATAAAATGAATATAGACAACGATATGCATGAAGCTGACGTGAAGTGTATCTTGCTTGTTGAAGACAACATACGTTTTTATTCCTCTATATTGCCAAATCTGTATAAGTATCTGCTTACTCAAAGTCTTAATTTTGCCACCGAGGCTCTGAATTCACAAGCAGAGATGTTACGTATGCGCGGAAGACCAAAGGTGTTGCTCGCGCGTTCTTATGATGAAGCATGGAATCTCTATCAGTTGTATAAAGGTAATATGCTTGGAGTGATATCCGATTGTCGATATCCACGCAATGGAGAAATAGACCCAGAAGCAGGCCTGAAATTATTGAAGATGATACGTGAGGAAGATGAGTATCTTCCTTTGATACTTGAGACATCGGAGACAAATGTAGAATGTGATACTATAGGAGTACGTATTCTCGATAAAAATTCCAAGAAGTTCAACGTGGATCTGCGTAATATTCTTGCAGAACATTTCGGCTTCGGAGATTTCTTGTTTAGAAATCCCGAAACTAAAGAAGTTGTGGCAGTGGCTCATAATCTGAAGGATTTGCAGAACTTAGTATTTGCTCTGCCACATGAAACGATGAAATACCATGTAAGTCGTAACCATATATCACGCTGGTTGGCGGCACGTGCTATATTTCCCGTGAGTGGTTTCTTGAAGAATATAACGTGGCATAAACTTCCTGATGTTGACAAGCACAGACAATTCATTTTCGATGCCATAGTGGCTTATCGTCACATGAAGAATTTGGGAGTAGTAGCAGTATTCAATAAGGACAGGTTTGACTCCTATTCTCATTTCGCCCGTATAGGTGATGGTTCGCTTGGAGGAAAGGGTAGGGGACTTGCTTTTCTTGATAATATAATAAAGAAACATGAGGAACTGCAGCAATTTGAAGGTGCGCGTGTCTTTATTCCCAAGACTGTTGTCTTGTGCACTGATGTATTTGACCAGTTCATGGATAATAATCAATTATGGGAGATAGCTCTCAGTGATGCAACGGACGACGAAATTCTGAAGGCTTTTGTTGCAGCGAAATTGCCGCCAACTCTACTCGAGGATTTCAGTACGGTGATAGATGCGACCCATAAACCCTTGGCCATACGTTCGTCTTCATTACTCGAAGATAGTCACTATCAGCCTTTCGCTGGAATCTACAGCACATACATGATACCATATACGGATGATCGTAATCTGATGTTGCATAATTTGGCTACTGCAATTAAATCGGTATATGCTTCTGTGTACTATCATGATTCTAAAGCATATATGACAGCGACACAGAATGTTATTGACCAAGAGAAAATGGCAGTGGTAATACAAGAGGTCGTAGGACAGCAATATGGAGAGCATTATTACCCGAACATCAGCGGTGTGTTGCGTTCTTTGAATTATTATCCAGTTGGTGACGAGAAACCAGAAGAGGGTATAGCAGCCCTCGCTCTGGGATTGGGAAAATATATAGTAGATGGTGGTCAGACATTGCGTGTATCTCCCTATCACCCACAACAGGTAATGCAGATGTCGGAGTTGGAAACAGCCCTGAGGCAAACGCAGACACAATTTTATTCTATAGGAATACCAACTGGTAAGGATGTAAGCGTAGATGATAGTTTCAATATTGAGAAACGTATGATTAAGGATGCTGATGAAGATGGCTCTCTGCAATTCATAGCCTCCACCTTCGATCCGTATGATCAGGTCATCCGCCCCGGATTATACGAAGGAGGCAGGAAGATAATATCGTTTAACGGTGTCTTGGAACAAGGTGTTTGGCCTTTGCCGCAGTTGATGCAAATGGCCTTGCATTATGGAGAAACAGAGATGAAACGCCCTGTTGAGATAGAGATGGCGTGCAACATTCATCCTGATCGTACTGGAGAACTATACCTGTTGCAGGTGCGCCCGATAGTTGACAGTAAACAAGAGCTTAACGAGGATTTGCTTGCCGTGCCTGATAGTCAGTGCCTGCTACGCTCGCATAATTCCCTCGGTCATGGCATAATAGAAGGTGTGGAGCATGTTCTCTATATAAAAGTGGATGAAAACTACTCTGCATCAAATAATAGTACGATATCAGATGATATAGATGCTATCAATGATAAGTTTCTTGATAAGGGCGAAAACTATATACTTATAGGGCCGGGACGTTGGGGTAGTTCTGACTCCTGGCTTGGGGTACCAGTTAAGTGGCCCAACATATCGGCTGCAAAACTTATTGTTGAAGAAATCTTGCCCAGTGCATACGTTGACCCATCGCAGGGCACACATTTCTTCCAAAACCTGACATCACTGGGGGTAGGATACTTTACAGTAGATGTATATCACGATTGTGACACTAATCCTGTTGATGGTACAAAGGAGTATGGGCAAGGAGAACTTGAGATACTTGACAGAAAATATCTGGACTCACTCCCGGCTATATACGAAACTAAATATATAAGATGTGTTAAATTACCGAGGCCTTGCACTATCAAAATGGATGGAATGAAACAAGAAGGCATTGTTTGCCTGTGAAATCTATCTTGAAAAAGGGCGATATTATAAAAAAAAACAGAAAATATTTGGTAGTTACAAAAAAAAATAGTACCTTTGCACTCGCAAAAGAAAACATAGTGTCAGTTTGACAAAAAGGAAGGTTGGGTGAGTGGCTGAAACCACCAGTTTGCTAAACTGACGTACGGGTTACCGTACCGGGGGTTCGAATCCCCCACCTTCCGCACTATGTTATGCTTTGCAATAGTTTTGCGTAAAGCAAAATGGTGGGTTCATCTAGTGGCCTAGGATACCGGCCTCTCACGCCGGGTACACGGGTTCGACTCCCGTACCCACTACGTAAGCAGGTAACAACAGATATCTCCAGATAAATGTTAATACCTGAGAATTGAAAATAGTTGAAAAGTTTTTTGTTGGTGGGTTCATCTAGTGGCCTAGGATACCGGCCTCTCACGCCGGGTACACGGGTTCGACTCCCGTACCCACTACAAGTTGATACGATGTTTAATAAAAAATATTAAGCATCGTTTTTTTATATAGAACATTAAAATATACGTGAAGATGCAGAGGATATTATTCTTCACACTGACAATGTTAATAGTGATAACAGACGTCAGTGCAGCAATAAAATGGAATTCTGCTTATCAGAATTACATTGATAAATATAAGAATATTGCCATAGAACAGATGCAGCAATACCATATTCCTGCATCAATCACGCTGGCCCAGGGCTTGTTAGAGAGTGGGGCTGGTTTGAGTCGTCTTGCAACGAAAGCAAATAATCACTTTGGTATTAAGTGTCATAACGGATGGACTGGTGGCACAATCTACGTGGATGACGATAAAAAAAATGATTGTTTTCGCGCTTATGGCAGTGCTCGTGAGAGCTTTGTTGATCATAGCAAATTTCTGCAAGGTAATAGATATAAGTCATTGTTCTCACTCAGTCAAACCGATTATAAGGGGTGGGCACGCGGATTGAAATCCTGTGGATATGCTACAAATCCACAGTATGCTGAGAAATTGATTGAGATAATAGAACTTTACAAACTCCATCAGTATGATACCAAGACCTCGTATAGTCCGTCCAGCACCAGTGTAGGCAAAGAAGAACTTGGTGGCATACTTGATTGGATAAAGAAAGCCAGAAAGACAAAGAAAACCAAGAAGGAAAAAATGGGAAAGATAGTGAAAAACCATACTATCTATTCCTACAACAACAACTTATATATCATTGCCCAGCAAGGCGAAACGTATCGTTCCGTAGCTCAAGACGTCGGTATTGGCTATCGCTCTTTGGCACGGTATAATGAGCGTGATAAGAATACAGTACTTGCTCAGGGTGACATCGTTTACTTAAAAAAGAAGGCGACAAAGGCCGAAGTAAAATACAAAGGTTATCTGCATACAGTAGTAGCGGGGCAGAGCATGTATGATATCTCTCAGATGTACGGCATACGCCTCAGTAGTCTTTACAAAAAGAATAATCTGCCCAACGATTATATGCCAAGGGTGGGGGATAGGCTACGTGTGTACTAATCGCATAGCTTTTATAGTGCAATCACATAGCTTTTATAGTGCAATCACATAGCTTTTATAGTGCAATCGCATAGCTTTTATAGTGCAATCGCATAGCGATTACACTGTAATTAGAGACTTATAGGTAATTTTGCAGACTACGACATTCCCACAGCCCCTGTGTTTATTGCGGCTGTGGGAATGTAGATTTGTTAAGGATGGCAATTACCCTGTCGGCAATGTCTTCCGTTATACCGTCATGAGGATTGGTTAGGACGAAGTAGCATACCTGAGATTTGAGGCATACGTACTCGTCATCGATGATGACATAATTCACGTCATTCCGTGTATTGTCTGCTAACCATGATGCTATTTCTATTCCCTTACAATGCCCAATGGCAGGGTCTATGTCATCAAGATTTGCGTTGAGCAGCCATTTATCGCTGGCAGTCGAAGGAGTGATGTCAATCACACGTCCTGGCAAGCAATCAGTGTAATGGCAATGTTCGTGCGCAGCCATAATCCGTTTAATCAGTGTAATCCGTGGTCTCAAAAGACGTTTACTGTTTATATCCGTGTAATCTCTTTATAGTCAATGTAATCCGTGGTCGGGACTGTAGCTCACTAAAGTTGAGTCATATCACTCAGAGTGGAAGACAGACCATATCCAGTACCGGGGATGCAACACCTTATATGCATAGCCACCTATGAAACGACCTAATTTTTGACAGCATTTCTCCACTCTGCCACTTGTTTGTTCTTGATTG
>CAMNCV010000152.1 GCA_946534585.1 uncultured Prevotellaceae bacterium | reverse complement strand
CCTGGTTACCACATAGCAGATAGCGTAAGGCACCTCATCCCATGAGATGGTGTTGTCATTGAATACCGGAGCCGGAGCCTCTGTAGCCTCACACATGAGGTCTGGCTGCCAGTTGTCACTGCCGCCCATCACGTTCTTGATGGTGTATTGTGCAGCCTCTTCGTCGGTGAGGTAGTTCTTGGCTGTGCCGTAAACCTTCTCTTCTGTCCAGTTAGGCATGTCGCTGGCTTCAGGTCTGCTGGTAGCTATCACCTTCTCGCCGTCAACCATCTTATAATACTGCGTGTAGTAATAGGTGTCCTCACGCTGGCTGAGGTCAACAGGGTTGCCGTTGGCATCCACGGTGTTGTAGTCAGCCCAGAGTACTGGCAGTCCGCCCATGGTGTTGTACCATCCCTTGGCAGGTATGTTGATGTAGGTCTGCAGGTTAATGAACACGGTCTTTGGCTGGTTATGCCATGGACGGCCGAGCCATACATCCTTTACGTCTACACCTGGGTGAGCACGCAGTATATTGTTCTGGAATACATAACCCCACTTGGTATCTGCAGTGTGATTAGGCGCTACGATGTAACCGCCTGAAGGACGGTTAATCTCCAGAGTGTCGCCATCTAGATATACGTCACCGCCGTTGTAGATGAAGTCCACAGCACCCTCAATGAGAGAGTTCTTGATGTAGTGGCGGTTTGTCTGTGTAGATGTTGTAATCCATGTGTCCTGATAAGAGAGCAGAGCCACGTTGTTAAGGCAGATGCGGTCGCCGCCGGTATTGAGAGCAAGTGCCTGCGGACCAGCCTGCTGCACATGACCGTACTCATTTTCAAGGGTGATATTCTCGAAGAATACATCGTTAGCCTTAACAGTAACGGTAGCGCCGAGGTCAATACCTACATTCTTTGCAGTCTCGCCGCCGCTGAGGTTGTCATTCAGTATGACGGTCTTGTCGCGCTGCTGACCAATGATGTGCATGAATGGCTTCTTTGCAGGAATGTCGATGTGCTCACGATATTCACCGTTCTTCACGAATATGAGCCATGCCTTGCCACGTCCTTCTGGTGCTGCATCGATGGCAGCCTGCAGTGTGGTGTAGTCGCCTGTGCCGTCCTGCGCCACGATGGCGTCGAAGACACACTTCTCTGGCTGCTGGCGCTCCATGGTGGTGAAGGAGATGTTGACAGCCTCAACCTCCTCGCCGCTGCGGCTTACGAGTACGCCCTTAGGCATCTGGAAGGTATATTGTGTAGCATAGTCCAGTCCAGCATACTTGAACGCGGCACTCTTGCCTGCTATAACCGGCGCTATCTCCACACCGTTGAGAATAGCGTTACCTACGCCAGCCTTGACCTTCGCATCAAAGTTGAGTATGACAGAGCCACTGGCAGACGCATCAGTAGTACCGTCAGCAGGAGTGCTTGACACGAGTGCAGGCATCTGAGATGCGCCCTCCTTTTGGTCGGCAAGTACGAATATCTCTGCAATAGATGTACCGTCATAGTCACTTGGCACACCTACGAGGTCGCTCTCACGATTAGGCATCCAGCGTATCCATACACGATCCTGGTCATTGGCTGCCTCTGGCAGAGCAAACTCCTTTGGACCGTCCCACGCACGTGCAGGAACATCGAATGTACCAATCTTGGTGAAGTTAGTACCGTCGATAGAGTACTCTACGTTGTTCTCAGAGTAGGTATTGTAATCGCTGCCTATGCAAGAAGATATCACGAGGTTCTCATATCCCTTTGAAGAGAAAGATATTTCATAGTACCACTCCTCAGAGAGGAACTTCCATATACGTGCGGCATACTTGCCGTTCTCCTGTCCGTTGCTTGAGCCGCGTGTAAGCCATCCGTTGGTGGTGCCGTCAGCCTTGCGCAGAGACAGCATACCAGCGTTCTCAGAGTCAGCCTTGTAGTCGGCGGCGCGATCTTTGGCAGGCTGGTCGTGATAGAGGTCCCAACCCACGATGTAGTCAACCGCGGAGAAGTTAGCTGTAACGTTCTTCTCACCAGTCATCTTCACCTCACACTTCTGCGCAGTGCCTGTGGCATCGCCGTCCCATCCTGTGAATGTCATGATGCGGTTGTTGACAGCGGTGAGCACAACGTCTGTGCCTTCCTCATAATAGTGTATGCCGTCAACGTAGTTGCCCTCCGGCTGATACTGCACGAGGTTCTCTGCCACACCCTCTGTGCGGGTGAGGTTGAGCGCATATACGTTAGCCTTGGTGTACTGAGCTGTCAGCGTGGTGTTTGCCGCAATCTCAAAAGTGTAGTTCTTACTGGTTGATACCACCTCGCCTGTCTCGTCTGTCCAACTCTGGAAGTGGTAACCGAAGTTCTCCGTGGCAGAGGCTGTGATTATTGTACCCTCGTCAAACTCCGCTCCAGCAGGATTGGTTGACACCTTACCCGCACCCGTCATACCTGAACCTACGCTCAGTGTATAAACAGGAGTCGGCTCAATAGTACCCTCTACATCGCCGCTTATTACCACGTCACTGAAGGCATACTGCTTGTTGTTGGCAAGGTTATAAATGTAGATTTTCACAGTGAATATGTCGTCTGTGGCTGGAATACCGCTAAGGTCGAATGTATGGTTAGATATGTATGGCTCTTCCTTGGCGAGTTGCGGAGTAACACCACTGGCTATTGTCTTTGACTCACCATTGCTTGTCACCACCACGTCAAAAGCGCCTCCGTTGGTGCCCACGCGGCTTGCGTTGAATGACAAAGACTTCGGTGTGAACGTCAGTGTCTTCTTTGGTTTCAGCGTGAATACTATGGTAGCATTATCATCACCTGCCGCAGCTTGTTCTGTAGGTTGGAACTGCTGACGTACCACAGTGCCGTCAGTGCGCAGGCCTGCTGCCGTGATTTTGTCACCTAATGAGAGGTTGGCCACAGAGAATAGACCTTCTACTGACGTAGCGGCGTTAGTCTCCATCGTAGCCGACTTCAGTTCCCATGTAGCGGTGAAGCAAATCTCACTAACAGCCACAGGACCCTCAGCTTTCTCTGCTGTGATGCTGATGTCATTCATACGCCACTGTGCAGTCTCGTCATTGGGAGCTATCAAGCGCACGATGACCTGATCTTTGTCATTAGCAGAGAGAGCCATGTCATTAGTCTTGTATATCCACCAGTTGGCGGCACCGCTATAGGCACCCGCATCGCTCCATGTACGTCCGCCGTCGGTAGAGACGACAGCCTCGAGCGCACGCACCTTGTTGTCACCGCAGGTATAAGAGAATATGAAGTGCACATTCTTGTAGCCCTTGGTAGGAAAACCAATCTCAAAGTATTGGTTGTGCTGGGTGGCATCAGTATAGTCACTGATGTCGTTGGGATCCATGTCCTGATACAGCGACAATATCCTGTCTCCGTTATTGTTCTGGATTCCCCAGAAACGGGTACCCTTTGCTGACACATAATAGTCGGTCTGAGTACCCTCACACTCATTAGGAAGAATGGTAGGAAGTGTTCCAAAACCATTCCAACCTATTGCCGCCCAGTCATCGCTGTTTGGCGTGTAAACGTTGCCATCCACGGTGTAGCCCGTGTCAAACGTCCACTTTGCAAGTTGCACAGCATCATCAGCCGACACTGCCGACGGCAGCAGGGCCATGAGAGCAACGAGCAATTGCATAAGATAATTTTTTTGTTGCATAAAAGAATAGTTTGAAGTTTGTTTATATGTATAATGTTTGGGTTCTTAAGTGTACGCAGTCTTTCACCCTCCTCTTGGGGTGGGGCAGGGAGGAGGAGGTTAGTATATCACCTTCCTTACACTTCCGTCGTTCATGCGCACGATGTTCACTCCATGCTGGGGAGCATTAAACATACGTCCGTCAACGGTGTAGTATATTTTTCCCTGCTCTGTGGTGTCATTAGTAAGAGTGATACCCGTGGTCTCCGCATCCACTGCCATGCCGCTGATGGTGACATCGCTCAGGCAGAGAGTCTTGTCATCAGCCGAGCCGTTATACCAAGGGTAGATGCGCACAAGCAACTGCTCGCCGTCCTTAACCGTCAACACTGGCTGTGCCTGGACAAACACGGGATTATTGGCAACCATTTTCTTTCCCTCGTATATGGTGGTGCGGGTTACGAAATTATCTGTAGAATAATACACGTGTGCGCACATACCGTTGCCGCCACAACCGCAGATATAAAGCGAGATGTTGTTTATCTTCAGATCATTGCCCTCATTAGGCTTTACGCCGAACTCGATATATCGCTCCGGGTCATCATCAATCTCATTGGCAGGCCAGCGATAGACGGTAACCGTGGCACCGTCCTTTACTGTCTCCACAGGATTGTTCACGAGGTTGCGCTGCATCTTTCGCGTAGCGTCATAACCAGTGCCGTCAGGCCACACCGTATTCTTATTCGGATTGGAATATCTCTGCAACAGCATACCCTTATATGTCTCCGGGATGATATTGGCCGGACCGGTCAGCACACAGTCATCATTGCTCTCCAAGCGCCA
>CAMNCV010000151.1 GCA_946534585.1 uncultured Prevotellaceae bacterium | reverse complement strand
CACGGAGCTGATTATCCTTGACCGTGTGACCGTAGATGAAGGTCATGCCTCAATCTTTATGAAGTATCATGAGATACAGAATATATTGGCAGGCTATCCATACCTCATCAAGCCTACGCAGGACGTTGACCACATAGAGGTACACAACAAAGGCATAGATCCAAACCAGCAAGTACTGGAGTTTACCAATAACGGCTACACCTCAAAAGGCGTGACAGACTTCTGTACCCCACAGACGTTTAATATAAAAGGAACGAATTACAATGCCAGCGTACTGCTCAACACAGGAGATATATTCCTGTCGAACAACACCCTGTATATCTCACGCGGTCAATCGTTCCTCAAGGGCTACCGCTCATACCTTAAAAAAGAGGATGACGGCACTGCACCTGCAAAGTCTGTAAGTTTCAATTACTTCCACGCATGGGAAGAAGAAGAAGAGGCCACTGCCATCAATGTCTGCGAAATGTCAGAAGAAGCTCAGCAGTCATTAGGTGTAAACGAAAAGGATGGTGTCTATAGTATTACCGGACAGAAAGTAAGTGATACAGTCAAAGGATTAACAAAGGGCATCTACGTATTAAAAGGCAGAAAGGTTATTGTGAAATAACATCATCAATAGAAGATAATATGAAAAGGATATATATACAACCCACAGTTTATTTTGAGGAATTGGAGATAGATAGCGTGATGAACGCACACCTAAGCCAATGGAAGTTGGATGTGCACAACGAGGCAACCGACAATTATGATGAACACGGCACTGGACTAGGTGGCAGTGACAATTCTGACCCCGACCCGTCTGATTTCCCTGTCTATGGCGACTGATTGAATTACAGAAGTAATGAAATAAACAACGTATGCATCAAAAAATAACAAATATGAAAAAAGACATTTCAATAACAGCACTGCTTACCATGGTTTTAATGACCGTGGCAAGCAGCTTTTCTTATGCTGGAACGAACATGACTGTACGGTTTAACGACTGTTCTACGTCTTCTTATACCACACCGACCACCATAAATGGTGTATCACTTAATGGATATAGTTACGGTCAGAATTCGTACCCAGTGGAGATCAAATCCAAAAGTACGACAATAGATGGTGTTTCTTTTACTAAGGCCGTGTATTTCAATGGGGAGCCACATGATAATTATATAACCATTTCATTTGAGGTTGATGGCCCATGCACAATAAAGACATATGGTATAACGAGCAAAACAAGCACTAGTAGAGCGCATGCAATATATAAAGGAAGTATTGCATCATCGAACAAACTGGCCGAATCTAATATGTCAACCAGTAATGAAACAATAACCTACAATTACACAGGGGAAGCTACAACCATTTATATTGCTTCTACAAATGGTGGATACTACATTTTCGGCATCGACGTCATTTACAGCGACGGTGATAGCGGAGAAGAAGGCAATAGCGGTGAGACCACTGATGAGACACCGACCTATCCTGCCGCCGGCAGTACTATGACCTTTGATGCCACGAAGCGTTACTCTGAGTGGGTTATCAATTCACGACTGAATGATTTCAAAGCAAACACAAACAACTCAAACTTTGGAGTATTCGGAGACGATGGCACACAAATCACTGCACCAAGCATGAAGAAAACCACATTAGACTATGTTCCAGGACTTGTGGCCAAGGCAGTGCTTGAAGCTGTCGATTATTACAAGAATGACAATGATGTCAACGTAAAGCCTTGGTTCTATGCGGTGCAGAGTTATGCAGAGCGTGCGATTACCTCTGAAGGAATAGCTGGTGAGAGTTTCGACGACCTCAATGCCGTGAAACTCTATTTTAAATTACAAGAATTAGCAAAGTCACAGCAATTCTCTGATGCTCCAACAATAACTAATGCTAATTCACTCTCTACTGCAAATACGCGTTTCTCAGAGGCTCTTGCGGGTATAAAGATTGCTAATGAAAAATACGCTATCAAGGAGAGTCTGCTCCCAGACGCTGCTGGAGGTTGGTTCCACAAAAGCAGTTATACTAATCAGATGTGGTGCGACGGTCAGTATATGGGACCGGCATTGCTTGCTCAGATGCTTAATGAATATGAAAATTATGAATCTGACGGCTATATCGCAGGCAGCAAAGAAGCTGACTGGGATTTGATAACCAAGCAGTTTACCATTTCTTGGAACTATCTCTGGAATCCTGATGTTAAGTTGCTTTACCATGCTTTCACCGCTGACCCTGCTGGCTCTGCTGCATCTTCTTGGTATGGAATATCTTCCACACCAGGCAGTGAGATATATCACTCTGCAGAATACTGGGGACGTGCCGAGGGTTGGTACTTCCTCGCACTTGTTGACGTACTTGAGCAGATGCAGATAGCAGGACTTGCACGCACAGAGAACTATAAGACCTTGCACGGCTACCTCAACCTGCTTGCCGCCGGCATTGCGGCAAAGCAAGATGCAACGACAGGCTGCTGGTATCAGTTGCTCAACCACGACGGCACATTCTATGCCGACACATATAACAACGGCAAGTCACACACCGCTACATACAACTACTTAGAGTCCTCAGCTACTGCAATCTTCACCGCCGCATATCTGAAAGGTATGCGCCTCGGACTCTATGACACTGACTACACCACCGTGGCAAAGAAAGCCTATCAAGGCATCATTGAGAACTTCATGGTGGCCGATGGCACAGGCGGCATCCACTTAGTGAAATGCTGCAAGTCAGCAGGACTCGGCACAACCGCAGCCGGTAAAGAGAAGTATCGTGACGGCTCCGCGGCATACTACCTCTTAGGCTACGATGTGCCACCAACATCCGCTGACCCAAACAGCAGCGACTTCTACACCGAAGGTAAGGTGTTCGGTGGCTTTATCCTTGCTGCCACAGAGTATGAGCGCTTATTTCTTGACAAGAAGCTGGAACTGTCAGAGAATGGTTCATATACAGAGTTTCCACAAGGCGAATATGACGAGGTGACGCTAACACGCTCTTTCCCCACAGAGGAGTGGACTACGATGACTATCCCTTTTTCAGTTACTGCCGAGCAGGTAAAGGAAGTGTTCGGCAGTGATACAGAGATAGCCTCTGTAAGCAAGATTACCGATAGTAAACTCTATTTCACGAGAAAAAATACCATCACAGCTAATGAGCCTGTACTCATAAAGGTGGGTACGGTGAGCGAAACTGGTAGCTATACCTTCAGCAATGTCACGGTAGAGAATACTACTGACGCAGTGCAGACAGGCGACGGCGTACAGCTCAAGGGCACATACACCCTGCTCACAGGCGGACAAGACGGTGACCTTGGCGCAACGGAGTATTTTATATACAATGACCTCTTCTATGACTGTACCTACATGAGCAGGATGAAGCCTTTCCGCGCCTATATCACAGCGGACAGTGCAAACGGTGCGAAACAGTTGGACTGGAGTTTCGTTGAAGACGAGGAAGCGACTGCGGTTAATGCCGTAGTGGCTGCAAACTCAGCAGCAGCTGATGCAGTGGCATACACCACAGCTGGACAACCTGCCGGCACGACCGCGCGTGGAATCGTGGTACAACGCGACCGCAAGGTGTTGCGGTAATTTCAGTCTGACGAAAGTTTAAGTAAAAACGCATTCAACTATGACAAAGAAATATCATTCACCTACAATTAGAATCGTAAAACTCTCCTCATACGTTATGCTTGCAGCCTCTGCGTTAGGTCGCGGCATGGTTGATGGCCAGGGTTCAGGACAGTTTGAAGCTCCCGCCAAGCAATCCAGTTGGTTGTTTGACGATAGTTGGGAGGTAGAAGAAGAGTGATAACTCATTCATAACCAGTGCTGTATCAAAGGCAAAATAAAAGCATAGCGATTACCCTCTAATCGCTATGCTTTTACGTTGTAATCGCTATTCTGATTGCCATGTAATCGCATTGCTTTTACATGGCAATCATATTTACCCACGGTGTGGCAACCTGATTTTCTCTTTTACAGCTACCATGGCAAGGTATGCCAAAATCAACACAGAGTTTATCGCAAGCGTCAATACTATGTTTAGGTCTGCATCGATAATGCCCTTTATTGCGTAATAGAAAGCTACGGTGACAAGCACGTAGCCCAACATTCCCTTTATGTCATAGTCTATTGGGTACTTCATGCGTCCTACGGCATAGCTGAGCACCATGGCGGTGCCATAACCCGCTACGCCACCCCATGCACAAGCCTCGTAACTGTATTCGGGGATGAAAATGACGTTGATGGCTATCAGTATGGTGCAACCGGCAAGTGAGAACCATGCCCCCCAGATAGTCTTGTCGATGAGTTTATACCAGAAAGAGAGGTTGAAGTATATGCCCATCATTATCTCTGCTGCCATCACTATGGGCACAATGTCAAGACCGACACGATATTCCGCTTCTATAATCCTTTGCAGCAAAGGCATCCAGCCCACTACGCATAGATAGGCAAAGAGCGTGAAGATTACGAAATACTTCATTACCTGGGCGTAGTATTCCTTCTTGTCTTTGTCCTTTGACTTGGCAAACACGATAGGTTCGTAGGCATAGCGGAAGGCTTGCGTTATCATAGCCATAATCATGGCAATCTTCACGCACGCCCCGTAGATACCCAATTGCACCTTTCCCTCTGCGGCATCAGGATATATCAGGGGGAATATCATCTTGTCTGCGGTCTGGTTGAGTATTCCGGCTATGCTCAATACGAGTATTGGCCATGAATACGTAAGCATACGCTTGAGCAGAGAGAAATCCACGATTTTGAACTGTATGCCATGCTCCTTGCAGTATTGGCGGGCGGCAACGTGCTCATGTGCAAACTCAGGTATGAAGAAGAAGGTGATGAACCCTGTGCATATTAGGTTTAGGAAGAAGACGTAGAACACGTCGGTCTTCTCCAATACCACGAAGTACAGCAGGTTAAGACCTATGTTGAGTATGATGAAAAGCATCTTGAGCGCAGCAAACTTGATAGGCCTTTTCTTATATCTCAGATATGAGAACGGTATGGCTTGCAGTGCATCAAGAGCCACCACGCATGCCATCATCAGTATGTATGACTTGTGGTCCTCATAGTGCATGATTGAGGCTATGGGATTTATGAACAAGAATATCGCAGCAAGGAATATCGCCGTCAGAAAGCCTATGATAACTATCGAGGTGGAGAAGACGCAGTGTGGGTTCTCTTCTTCTTTGTTGGCAAAGCGAAAGAATGTCGTTTCCATGCCAAATGTCAGCACTACAAGTATGAGTGCTACATAGGCATACAGATTGGTCACGATGCCGTAGCCGCCAGAGGCAGCTGTGATGACGTGTGTATATAGTGGGACGAGCAGATAATTCAGAAACCTGCCTATGATGCTGCTAAGGCCGTAAATGGCTGTGTCCTTAGCCAAAGATTTCATTGATGCCATGATGGTTGCTAATACGTATTGTTTGTTTATCTTATATTCAATGCAAAATTACGAACTTTTTGCGAAACCGCCAAATGTCACGATGAAATTCTTGTCAGCATTGGCGGTTTTGCTATTTTTTACTGAAAATAAATGAAAATTCACTTATGTGGATTTTATATAATTTATTCATAAATAACCGTAAATATGCTCAGGGGTGTTGTTGCGGAGTAAGTAAATGTGTATCTTTGCAGTCGTGAAAATCATACGTCGAGAATATAGTAAACAACGAGCCTTCCTCTTGGTAGTCATCATATTTTATATGTGTATGCTTGCCGAGGCACAACAGCGCATTGTTATTGTGGATATGGAGACAGGTGTGCCGCAGCGTAACGTCATCGTGCAGTATGGCACGGAGGCTTCCGATACAACCATCTGGGATGGCTCGGTGATGCTTGATACGCTCGCCGAGGGATTTAGCTCACGTAACATCACCTTGCATCGTTCGGGCTATATGACGCGCACGCTGACCGGTGAGGAACTTGCTGATACTCTCGAACTACTTCCGATGGGTAATGCGCTCGGTGAGGTCGTAATCTACGGGAAGTATCGTCCGTGGGTGCCTGGTTGGGTGATGCCGAGTATGCGTGGTGTTAGGACACCTTCGTCATCTACGCCAGGCCTGAAAGTCAACACTGACATGGCCCAAGCCATAGATAATCTCTTTAACTACAAGCGTCGTAAGCGCACAGAAAAGGCTCGTAAGCGTATGAGTGAATATTGATGTGGCATCGGTATTCATGAAAAAAACTCACTGACGTAGCAATCTGCGTCAGTGAGTTGGTTTATGTTTTGCGTTAATCCTTGTATTATGCGGCTTATGCAGCCGTGAATGAGCAAGGGATAACCTCGGGTTTAGAACTCGGCATTGTTAGGCGTGCGTGGGAATGGAATCACGTCGCGGATGTTCTGCATGCCCGTCACGAAGAGTATCAGTCGCTCAAAACCCAGTCCGAAGCCTGCATGTGGGCATGAACCATACTTGCGGGTGTCGAGGTACCACCACAGGTGTGTGGTGTCCATCTTACGGTGCTCTATCTCTGCCGTCAACTTGTCATAGCTCTCCTCACGCACTGAGCCCCCCATGATCTCACCTATCTGTGGGAACAATACATCGGTGCCCTGCATTGTAGGACCTGGTGCCACGCAGCCCTTGTAGCCTACGCTGCCACCCTCGCTGGTCGCTTCGTTCTGCTTCATGTAGAATGACTTGATGGCTGTAGGGTAGTCGGTCATGATTACTGGCTTCTTGAAGTGCTCCTCTACGAGGTAGCGCTCGTGCTCAGAAGCAAGGTCGTCGCCCCAGTCGCATGGGAACTCAAACTCCTTTCCGTTCTTCTTTGCCTTCTGCAGTATCTTTATGCCCTCGGTGTATGGCAGACGAACGAAGGTTTCCTTCAGTACTCCCTCAAGACGCTCAAGCAATCCCTTGTCAATCATCTTGTTGAGGAATTCAAGGTCGTCCTTGCAGTTGTTGAGTGCCCAGCGCACACAGTACTTGATGAAGTCCTCTTCCAAGTCCATCAGCTCCTCTTGGTCCATGAAGGCAATCTCTGGTTCAATCATCCAGAACTCTGCCAGATGGCGCGGTGTGTTTGAATTCTCAGCGCGGAAAGTAGGGCCGAAGGTGTAGATGGCTCCTAATGCCGTGGCACCCAACTCCCCTTCGAGCTGTCCGCTGACGGTTAGAGACGTCTGCTGTCCGAAGAAGTCGTCAGAGTAGTCTATCTTGCCTTCTGCGTCTTTCTTGAGATTGTAGAGGTTCTTCGTAGTTACCTGGAACATGTTGCCGGCACCCTCACAGTCACTGGCTGTGATGAGCGGGGTGTGGAAATAGAAATAGCCATGCTCGTGGAAATAGGTGTGTATGGCCATTGCCATATTATGTCGTATGCGCATTACGGCACCGAAGGTGTTAGTGCGCAGACGCATGTGGGCATGTTGGCGCATATATTCAAATGACTGTCCCTTTTTCTGCATAGGGTAGTCAGCACCGCAGGTGCCATAGAGTTCAATGCTGTCTGCCTGTATCTCACATGCCTGACCTGCACCTTGGCTTTCAACCAGAATGCCAGTGACGTGGATGCATGCGCCAGTGGTTATCAGTTTGAGCATCTCGCTGTCAAACTTGTCAGGGTTAACAACGATTTGTATATTCTTTATCGTAGAACCGTCGTTCAGTGCTATGAAATCCACTGCCTTGCTTGAACGGTGCGTGCGCACCCATCCCTTCACGTCTATTTCCTCGCCGAAGACTGTCTTGGCAAGGGCATCTACTATC
>CAMNCV010000150.1 GCA_946534585.1 uncultured Prevotellaceae bacterium | reverse complement strand
ACAAGCAATATGATTTTGTGCAAGCGAAAGATTGTCTTTTAGAAATTCATATATCCCCGTTCTTTTCTTTGTATCATAACGAATATCAATGTCTCTTTCTATGTAATATACGTAAAAAGCCTTATCCTGATGACGCGATGCTGCATCATTTATCTTTTTGGCCATTGTCTGAATATTACCCTGAAGTTTTTCGTCGAGTTTGTTCGGTTTATACAACAAATATGGACTGTCCTTATCTCCGTACAAATATATACCGTTACGGAAATGTACGTAATAATCCGTATAGTTGTACAAACGTTTCTGGACGTTATTCAGCACTCCATTGCGTAACCAGTAGAAATCCTTTTTTGTATCCATGGCTAATGGGAGTTGATCTGCTACTGCATCATTTACTTTTTGCTGATACTCTCCTTCTATCCAAAGAGAATCTTGCCATTCAGGATATAGGTTAGATGCTCTATTCTCTATTTCTAACCTGTACTCCTTCTCAAACAAAGAGCATACCCCCATCACAGAAAGGAATATAAAAACACATGCAGGAAGTATTATCTTTCCTGCTATCACATATTTGTTTCGCATTGATTTCACAATACAAAATTAATATATTTTCTTAAGTTTTCGCCTCTGCGTCAGTTAAAAGTTGTTAACTGACAGGTTCCTTCTATATATACAAACGACAATTCCTACATTTTCTGATAATTGCAACATCATATGTGCTTATAATTGTCAGGAAATGTAGGAACCGTCGTCGTTAAAGTAAGGCTGATCTATTTTGTTTACCTTATTATAATATTTTTACTGCTTCCATGTAGATGGACTCTTGCGCCACTCGGCGAGCACCTCAAGGTCTTCCTCCTTGATGTAACCGGTCTTGGCCGCAATGGCTGTGGTGTGCTCATAGTCTGAGAGGGTTACGAGGCGCACGTTGGCTTCCTTGAAGGCTTCCTCGGCTACAGGGAAACCGTATGTATAGCTGGCTACCATGCCTACTACCTCGAAACCTGCCTTGCGCAGGGCATCAACGGCCTTCAGTGAACTGCCACCTGTAGAGATAAGGTCTTCAACCACTACTACCTTGGCACCCTCTGGCAATGTGCCTTCTATCTGATTGCCCATGCCGTGGTCTTTTGGCTTCGGACGAACGTAGCAGTATGGCATGCCCAGTTCGTCGGCTACCAACGCTCCTTGTGCTATGGCTCCGGTGGCAACTCCTGCCACTGCTTCTGCCTCTGGGAACTCGGTATGTATAAGGTGTACCAGTTCTTGCTTTACGAATGAGCGCAGCTCTGGATAAGCCAGTGTCTGACGGTTGTCTGTATAGATTGGAGACTTCCAGCCTGATGCCCATGTGAAGGGGGCGTTTGGCTGCAACTTTATTGCCTTTACGGCGAGTAGTTTCTCTGCAAATGCGTTTTGTACTTCCATTTCTGTTGTGTATTTTTATTCTGTTAATTATCAACGTGTTGCACAAGGCGATGTAAAAGCTATCAAATTACATTGTAAAAGCTATCATATTACAATGCAAAAGCTATCATATTACAATGCAAAAGCTATGCTTTTACGACGCACTGTGGATATACTGTGAAATCAGGCATCTTTTTCTATTAAATCGAGTAGTTTCTGCACTGCCTCAGCCTCGGGGATGTTCTTCTCCACACACACCTTGCCCTTGTAGAGCGAAATCTTGTTAGGGCCTGCGCCTACGTAACCGTAGTCGGCGTCTGCCATCTCGCCCGGACCGTTCACTATGCAGCCCATGATGCCTATCTTCAGGGTCTTGAAGCGTGGGTTGGTTTCAGCTGCCTTGCTCACCGCTGCCTTGATGCGGGCTATGGTGCCTTGCAGGTCGTAGAGTGTGCGGCCGCAGCCCGGACATGATATATATTCCGTCTTGGTGAAACGCACACGGGCTGCCTGGAGGATTGATGCAGACAAGTCTGCAAGTGAAGAGTGAAGAGTGAAGAGTGAAGAATCTGGATTACCATTAGACTGGCAATCTCTATTCGCTTCACGTAACTTAAATTCTTCACTCTTAACTCTTAACTCTTCACTTGATGAAATCACCTCTCCTTTATTATATATAACCAACTCATGAGCCTTGCCGTCAATGAGCGGTGCACCTGCCCACATGGCGGCATACAGCTTCACGTCGTCAGCGTCATCCTCGTTGAGGGCTACGTAGAGCACGTCGTCAACTATCCAGCGGGCTACAGTGTGGGGTGGTACTGATGGAGACAAAGGGGTTGATGAGATATCTGATGGGGATAACGGACTCGATAAGTTCTCCGACTTCACATCCGTAACCTTCCCCCTCCCCTCGGGGAGGGGGAAAGGGGTGGGGGTCGCTATCAGTTTCTTTGCCACCGGAATCTCATTCTCCGGCTCCTCACTGAGGCTAACGCGTATGGTGTCGCCGATGCCCTCAGAGAGCAGTGCGCCGATGCCCACGGCAGACTTTATCCTGCCGTCCTCGCCTTCACCTGCCTCGGTCACCCCGAGGTGCAAAGGATAGTGCATATCCTCCTGGTCCATGGCCTTGACGAGCAGGCGTACGGAGGTTACCATCACCACCGTGTTGCTTGCCTTGATAGACAATACCACATCGCTGAAATTCTCGCGCTTGCAGATGCGCAAGAACTCCATGCACGACTCCACGATGCCTTCGGGCGTATCGCCGTAGCGCGACATGATGCGGTCTGACAGCGAACCGTGGTTCACGCCTATCCTGACCGCCGTATGGTGCTCCTTGCAGATATTAAGGAACGGCACGAAGCGTTCCTCTATCCTCTTCAGCTCTGCCTGATACTCCTCGTCGGTGTATTCCAGATGCTTGAAGGTGCGTGCAGGGTCAACGTAGTTGCCGGGATTTACGCGCACCTTCTCGCAGTACTTGGCTGCGATGTCAGCCACGTTGGCATTGAAATGCACGTCGGCCACCAACGGAGTCATGATGCCCTCCGCCTTCAGTGCGGCAGAGATGTTCTTCATATTCTCAGCCTCACGCGAGCCCTGCGTAGTCAGTCGCACCAGTTCGCCGCCGGCACTGATAATGCGCTTGGCCTGCGCCACACACGCCTCAGTGTCGTTAGTATTGGTGGTGGTCATAGACTGCACCCTGATGGGGGCGCCGCCGCCTATCGTTATGTTTCCCACATGAGTGGGAGTAGTCTGTCGTCTGGTCATAAGGTATATTTGGGTTAATATCAAAAAGGGAGATCATCAAGAATTTCATCCTCACATACCAAGGAAGGGAGTTCCGAAGTATCTGCCTTCATTATATTTATCTTAGAGTGATATAATGTGGATTACGCAACGACGTAATCCGTTCTATCATCGTGGTATAGACCCCATCAGCTCCTAAAAGATAGGTTTTACCACTTCCACCCTCATGCCGAGGGCTGCAATGATGCGGTAGAATACACCCACACTGGGTGTGATGACACCATTCGATATTTTTGCGTAAATACGCATTTTTGTCGAATGAGGATGGTAATAAGGACGCTGCGCAATTAGTTGGTCTTGTACTCGTACTTTACCTCAGCGAGATCCTTATTGGCCTTCTCTATTTTCTTGCCAAGACCTGACTTGTATGCCTTTAGACGCTGACGTATGTCCTCATCACCAAGGGCGAGCATCTCCATGGCGAGGATGGCGGCGTTCATAGCACCGTTCACGCCTACGGTGGCTACAGGTATGCCCGGTGGCATCTGAATGATAGAGAGCATGGCATCGAGACCATCGAGCATACCCTTGATAGGCACACCGATGACAGGCAGCGTGGTAGAAGCCGCTATCACTCCTGGCAGCGCTGCCGCCATGCCTGCCGCTGCAATGATTACACGAATGCCACGGCCTTCGGCTGTACGCGCGAACTGTTCTACGGCACCTGGTGTGCGGTGAGCTGACAGAGCATTAACCTCGAAAGGTATCTGCTGTTCGTTGAGAAAGTTCATTGCCTTCTCCATTACGGGCATGTCACTTGTGCTGCCCATGATAATGCTTACTAT
>CAMNCV010000149.1 GCA_946534585.1 uncultured Prevotellaceae bacterium | reverse complement strand
TGCCGGAGACACTGAGGACATTCCGGAAATGAAGGGCATAAAGAAGATAGACATAGCCTTCCTGCCATGCAACCAGCCATACACGATGACAGTGGAGCAACTGGTAAAGGCAGCCAAGACCATAAAGCCGAAGGTGCTCTTCCCTTATCACTACGGACAGACAGATGTAAGCAACATACCGGCATTGCTGAAAGGTAAGGGAATAGACGTGAGAATAAGGCACTATGAATAATAAGTAGGTGTGCATAATAGATATTTTTTTCCATTCATAAAGTATTTCTTTGGTAGTTTGAAAAAAAAATAGTAATTTTGCACCAGACGATATAATTACTGAACGATAATGAAAGAACTGCAACTGAAGTATGGCTGTAATCCCAACCAGAAGCCATCACGCATCTACATGACCGAGGGCGAACTGCCCATCGAAGTACTTAACGGCCGTCCTGGCTACATCAACTTCCTCGATGCCCTGAACTCTTGGCAGTTGGTGAAGGAACTGAAGGCTGCAACGGGGCTGCCTGCTGCTGCCAGTTTCAAGCACGTAAGCCCTGCTGGTGCTGCCGTAGGACTGCCTCTCTCTGACACTCTGAAGAAGATTTACTTCGTTGACGACGTAAAGCTCCCCCTCACTCCTATCGCCTGTGCCTACGCCCGTGCACGCGGTGCTGACCGTATGTCAAGCTACGGAGATTTCATCGCTCTCTCTGACGAGTGTGATGCTGCTACCGCCACGCTCATCAAGCGTGAGGTCAGCGACGGAGTGATAGCTCCGTCTTACAGCGAGGAGGCTCTCCAGATACTGCGCGACAAGCGCAAGGGCACTTACAACGTAATAAAGATTGACCCTGCATACACACCCGCTCCTGTTGAAACGAAGCAGTGCTTCGGCATCACGTTTGAACAGGGACGCAACGAGATAAACCTCGCTGACGATGCTCTCTTCCAGAACATCCCTACAAAGTCAAAGAACTTTACGGCAGAGGCTAAGCGTGACCTGATGATTGCGCTCATCACACTGAAATATACACAGTCAAACTCCGTTTGCTACGTGAAAGACGGACAGGCTATCGGTATAGGTGCAGGTCAGCAGAGCCGCATACACTGCACACGTTTGGCAGGCAACAAGGCTGATATCTGGTGGTTGCGCCAGTGTCCGAAGGTGATGAACCTGCCGTTCAAGGAGGGCATACGCCGCGCTGACCGCGATAACACCATCGACGTGTATATCTCTGATGACTACGAAGACGTACTGGCAGAGGGCACGTGGCAGCAGTTCTTCACTGAGAAGCCAGAGCCTCTGACTCGTGAGGAGAAAAAGGCATGGATAGCTCAGAACACTAAGGTATCGCTTGGCTCTGATGCCTTCTTCCCATTCGGCGACAACATCGAGCGCGCCCACAAGTCTGGCGTGGAGTTCATAGCACAGGCTGGCGGCTCAGTACGCGACGACAATGTCATCGAAACCTGCGACAAGTATGGCATCACGATGGCCTTCACCGGCGTACGTCTCTTCCACCACTGATCTGGATGGAAACAGTTGAATGACAAAAGAAGAAAGAAGAAACAAGAAGGATGAAAGTTGAAGGTGTTCTTGCGTAATAAACCTTCCACTTTCATCCTTCTTCGTTCATCCCCAATGATTACCTTTGAATAAAGGTGGTAATAAGCAGAAGATACAAACAGGAAGGTCACACTCCCACTTATAACTTCCGCTTGTAGTCAGTTAGTCGCACATGGTATGTAGCGTTGGCACTGATTTGAAGAAGATAAATGTAACTTTGTAGCGGAAAAAATCTAACGAGATGACAGGTCACATACACTCCATAGAGTCCTTCGGCACGCTCGACGGGCCAGGCATACGTTTCATTGCCTTCATGCAGGGATGCCCCATGAGATGCCAGTTCTGCCATAATCCTGATACATGGGATGCAGGCGGAAAGGCACAGTATGAACTTTCACCCGACGAACTGCTCACGGAGACGCTGAAATACAAGAACTTCATTCGCAAGGGCGGAGTGACCGTAAGCGGCGGTGAACCGCTCCTGCAGGCTCGCTTCGTAGGCGAGTACCTGCGCCTTTGCAAGCAGGCTGGACTGCATACAGCCGTTGATACCAGCGGTGCCGTGTGGACTGACGATGCACGCAAGGTGATGAACTACTGCGACCTTGTATTGCTTGACGTGAAAACCACTGACGATTTGTTGCATCAGTCATATACAGGTATGGCGCGAACGAATAACCATCGGTGGTTTGAATATCTGAAAGAGATTGGCAAACCCATCTGGGTGCGCCATGTGCTGGTGCCTGGTCGCACTGCCGACGAGCAACACGTCAGGGCGGTTGCTGACTATCTGCGTGGCTACAGTGGCGTGATAGAGCGTGTGGACCTCCTGCCCTACCACACCATGGGAGTGTATAAATATGAGGAACTGGGCATTGATTATCCGCTCGAAGGCGTGCCACCGCTAAGCGATGAAAGACTGGAAGAACTGCGGAAACTGTTCTTTGCTCATTTCCAGTAGGCATTATCTGTGTACTGCAGAATGCCTGCAATGTGCAATAGTGATGGACAATCCACTGACATGTCGCTATACTCGCAGTGCGCACTTGAGTATCTACGCTGACAAAGAAGAACCCACCTTAACACAAAAAGTCTTTACCATACGAAGCAATTTTAGAAGGCAAGAAGATATTTCTTGCAGATAACTTTGTGAATGTCAGTTTTTTTTCGTAACTTTGCACACCAAATTCTGTATATTCATGAAGCAACATTCCTTATATATCATACTCATTTCTGCGGTATTCGCAACATTCGCTGTTGTTTTCGATTTCTTCCCTCGCTCATCGTTCTCACCGCTCGAGAAACGAGACCTGACACAATTTCCCAAGTTTTCTTGGCAATCACTGGCCAGTGGCGAGTTCACAAAGGCCATAAACTCATGGTTCAGTGATACAGAACCATACCGAGATGTGTTTCTCTCGATGAGCATGAGAGAAAAAGACATGCTCAAACTGTCAACAGGCGACGACGACATCACCTTCCATGCTGCTGCAGAGCCAGAGCAACAGGAGCCTACCGAGGAGGAATTAGAGCAGCAGGAGCGTCAGGTTGGCAAGTATGAAAACAAGGTTACGGCAGAGGAAGTTGCCACGATAGCCAACCGCGGCATAATCATCGTTGGCAAAGGCGACAAGACGCGTGCGCTGATGGCATACGGAGGCGGAGCGAAAGGCGGTGTGGACTATGCGCAGTCGGCAAATGAATACAAGAAGATGTTTCCCGATGTCAACATCTACTGCATGGTAATACCTACTGCCGTTGACTTCTACTGCCCCGAGAAAGCAAAGAGAGCATCCAACGAGGAACAGCCAACCATCAATAACATCTATGCTCATCTCGACCAAGGCGTACACGCCGTTGACGCTTACACCATACTGGGCAAGCACGCTGCCGAGCCAATCTTCCTGCGTACTGACCACCACTGGGCACCGCTGGGGGCGTATTATGCCGCACAGGAGTTTGCGAAGGTGGCAAAGGTGCCATTCCGACCACTCAGCAGTTATGAGCGAAAGGTGGTGCATGGCTACGTAGGCAGCATGTATGGCTATTCCAAGGATATATCGCTGAAGAAGAACCCAGAGGACTTTGTGTACTACGTGCCTAAGGGAGTGCAGTACACCACGACATACACCGACTACCGCGTCAACCGCAACTACGAGGTGGTGGGCGAAAGCAAACCATACAAGGGCATCTTCTTCTATAAATACCGCGACGGCGACGGCGGTGCCTACTGCACCTTCATGGGTGGTGATACGCGCATCACCAAGGTACAGACGGGCAACAAGAACCGCCGACGCGTGATGATACTGAAAGATAGTTTCGGCAATGCATTGCCAGGATACTTATTCTATTCCTTTGAGGAGATACACGTTGTGGACTACCGTTATTTCACGAAGAACATGGTGGACTACGTGCGTGAGAATAAGATTACCGATATATTGTTTGCAAACAATATATTCAATGCCTACTCAAACAAAATCTGTCGCAAGTACGTGCGGTTCCTTCACCAGCGCAAGGGGATAACCACAACGAGCACAGAGAGCGCCGAGCGGTCGGGGACAAATAAGAAGCCTTCAGCTCCAGCGCCGTTGCATGACAAGCAAGAAGAAACATCCAACGCAGGAACCGCTGCCGAACCCACCGAGGAATAATACGCATCATGACCCACAACCCCACCTTGACCATACTAAATCTGGGTTTCGCACGCACCATACACCACTGGGGCAATCGCGACATCTCATCGCCTTTCCTACGCATATACTATGCTCGAAAGGGACACGCGCGACTGCATCTGCCTACGGGCATGATGCCAGTTGAGGAAGGCAATATGTATCTATTGCCGGCATATATGCCCCATGCCTACGACTGTGACCCCGGATTTGAATTCTACTACCTGTTTTTTATACCCGGAGAAGAGGACCGCACAGGCATTTTCAGCACCTACGACTTCCCCATTGCCGTAAAAGGCAATGACGCATCGCGACTGCTCTTCGAGAATTATTGCTACCTTTATCCGCAGCTTAACCTGCCATCATTGTCAGCAGACGACTTCGACCGTCATCCCTCCTACCGCAACTATGCTGAGGCATATCGCCAGATGGCAGACTATGAACGGTTGCAGCTCCACGGTCTGGTGGAGATACTGTTGTCGTATTTCGTAAAGCATGCGCGCCCACGCCTTGTCATCAAGGATGAGCGCATAGCCCGACTGACGGAATATATCGCATCGCATATCGACGAGCAGATAACCGTGGCCATGCTTGCCGACAGGGTTTGTCTCACCGAGTCGCATCTGGTCAAGGCTTTTCGCAAAGACCTTGGCATCACTCCATTGCAGTATATTATAAAAAGGAAGATACAGTATGCGCAGTCATTGTTGCTGCGCACAGACATGAACGTAGGAGAAATAGCGCGTGCCGTGGGCATGAATGACTCCTCTTACTTCATTCGTCTTTTCAAGAAAAACATAGGATTTACTCCGCAGGACTACCGTGGACGACTAATCGGATAGTGTCCTAATCTGTTTGCAGAACCATGGTTTTCTTCTTGAAGGTTACTAAGTTGAAAAGCACTGCGCCCCCAGATTGCAATTAGCATCTGGGGGCGCAGCCGTTTTATGTTCTTGCTGTTCTTACTTGCTTGCCGTAACGGTAGCAGTGGTTCCGCTTGTTGTCACGGTAGGATTTATAAAGAACACCTCCGTGCCATCAGCATTAGCCACACTTGAGGTGTAGGCCGTAGGCTTCGACGTGCCACTCTTCACGGTAATACTACCCGTACCGAGGTTTGATGCGGTGAGTAGTGACAGTGCATTGCTTACTCCTGCTTCAAACCTATAGGTGCATATCGGCGTACCCGAAGTGTTACAGAGCGTGTAGTACGTGCCGTTTGCATAGCTTGATGGCGAAGAACCCAGATAATATCCCTGGCTTGACGAGCCTACGCTGTTACTGCCTCCGCCTTGCGCACCGCCTGCTGAGACAGCAATGCCACCCGTAATCACGATATAGGAATTATTATCGCAGTCAAATCCTTCCTCAGGCGAACCCTTGGTAGTGTAAGAAAAGACGTTGCCGCCGCTGATAGTGATGGCGCCTGTCCTGCCATAGTTAGAGTCAACGGCATCGTTGCCGAAGCCATAACATACGGTGTTGCCACCGGCAAAATTGATGATACCTGATGAATTGATGCAATCATCGTAGCACTTCAGATAGTGGTTTCCGCCATAGATGGTCACGCCTGTCTTCGATTCCAGTCCCTCTGCACCCTGTGAAGCGGTAGTGATTGTAAGGTTACCGCCATAAATGCTTACTGCACCAAGAGCCTTGATGCCCTTTGGATCGCCTATTGTCTTCTGCTTACCGCCCATGCCACTGCTTGAACTGGATGACAGATAACTGCCCTTCGTAGTAATATTGACCACCGGACCAGTCTTCGTTGCGCTGTTACCCATGGTGAAGGTAGTGCCACTCTTGATGCCCTTGCCGCCTGTGCCAGTAGCAGTAATATTAAGTGTGCCGCCGATGATGTTGACCGACTTATCAGACTTCAGCAGTTTCGTGGTATAGTGGTCATAGGTAGTCATAAGGCCATTACAACTGCCGTTGATGGTATAAGTGCCGCCTTTGATGGTGATATCTTCGTTGGCAGATATGGCGCGACTTGCGTAGCCATTGGATGATGTCAGCGTGAGCGTACCGCCATTGCCTATGTAGTAGTCACACTTCATGTTAGAACAGTAAGAAGCATTTGTACCGTTGACATACATCGAGCCCTTCACCGTGCTTGTGATGTTGCCGCCATTGACTACGATGCTGTCAGCTTTGAGCGACTTCGACATATCGCCGGCATTGTTCAGCGTCAGCGTTCCGGCGTTGATGGTCAGTTTATTGTCAGCCTTTATACAGATAGCGTTATACGTTTCGCCACTTTCCTCAGCGTCAGTCTCACTGGCGGCAGATGACGCTGTGGTGTAAGAGTAAATACGTGTAGTGCCGCTCGTAGTGTAACTCTCGCTGATTGTGAGGTAAAAGCCGCCGTTGGAAGCAGTGAAGGTGTCTGATACTATTTGGTATGTCGTAGTGGTACGTCCAGTGCGTGCCGAATAGTTGTCAGCCTTCAAATAGTAGGTTGCGGTAGGGTCAGCCGAGAGGTCATAGGTATAATACGTCGTGCCGTTCAGTGTTTCAGTAGTTGTCAGCGTAGCAACAAGCGTTCCACTTGTCTGGCTTGTACCTTTATATAGGTACAGATTGTTGCCCCATGCCTGCGCACCGCTTGTGCCTTGCATACCTGGCGGCATGGTACCCTGTGCCGACTGCTGAGGTTTTGCGAAGTACATCTTATATGAAACAGTCGTCTCAGTCTGCTCTTCCTGCTCCGTGGTGCTTTCGCCGGAGAGTTCATAGGTGCCTCCCTTGCCGTTGGCAGTAATATCGACTACGGTAGCATCGCCAGAGATAGTGACGTTGCCATCGGCAGAAATACCCTTGCCGCCGTCGGCAGTGTTGTTGATAGTAACGCTGCCAGAGGAGATATTAACATTGCATGAAGCCTTGATACCCGTAGAATAGCTGACGTCTGTAGCTTCAATCAGTTTGTCACCCGTCTGCGTAATGACGATGCTGCAACTGTCGATGTTGACATCGCCATTCGACTTGATAGCCTTACAAGCGGCTCCACTTGTGGTAAGTGTAATCGAAGGAACCGACTTACCATTGTTGATGGTCAGCGTAGTGTCAGCCTTGAGGGCATCGCAGTCGTCAGCCGTCACAGCCACATTGTACGTTCCGCCCTGTATAATCATCGAGCCATTGAGATATTCCTCCTCCCATGTCTCGCCTGCATTCAGTGTCTCTGCCTCGGCTTGTATGCCGTCACCGCCTACCCCACTGACGTTTACCGTAAAGCCATTGCCCACGTAGTATTGTCCGCAGTGTATGCCATCGCTCTTCGCACCGAGCACATTGATTGTTCCGGCAGCCTTCTTCAGTTGTATATACTCCTTGGCAGCGATAGCGTGCTTGGCGTTACCAGTCACGTTGAGCGTGCCAGTCTTGTCGATTTCGAGATGTCCCTTGCAGTATAGAGCAGCCTTCTGCTTACCGCCGGCGCAGTCGGTGAGCGTATTTACGGTGCCCTTTTTCAGTTCCAGAGCAATGCGCTTGCCACACTCTATGTCGATGGCGGCACCTTTCTGGCTCGCTATGCTTACGCCATTAAGTTCTATTGTCGTCTTGTATGAGGCATTGTAGGTAAGCGCTCCGTCGGCAGTCTCGCCACTAATAGCGATGGTGCGCTCCTCCGTGGTGTCGGTATTATTGATAGTTACGTAGGCTCCATCAACGTCAGCAGTCACGCCATACATATAATAAGGATTAACAACCTTTGCTCCTGCCGCTGAGTAAGTCACCGTAAGTTTCTCTGGCATATCAGTGGTATATTCCATATACTCCACACTGTCAACGAGCAAGAGCGTCTCTTCTCCGTCCTTGTAGAATACGAAGTGCGTGGCATCATCGTTGAAGCCGATAGAATCAGTAGTCGTAATGTCCACGGCAATGGTAGTGCTGTCGGTCAGAGTAAACAGCAAAGCCTTGACACTGTCGTTGCTACTGCCAGCCGTGCGTGCAGTGAGCGCCAAGAGTATCAAAGCGCACGTTAAGTAAATAGTTTTCTTCATTTGCTATAATAAGTTAGTTATTTTTCTTAATCGCATAATGTTATCATTGTGCAAATTTAGCAAAAAAAAAGGAAAACATAGTTTATTAAAAACTATTTAAGTTTTCCTCTTCGACAGAATAAATGTTTTTTTCGACAAATGACGATACGCCCTCCGTCCAATCTCTTTCGCGAGTGGTCGGAGGGCGTATCGTCATGTAGTGATGTAAAATGTCTGATTACTTCCCTACGGGATACCCCACGGGGTTGTTTATAATCGGTATCTGCTTCTCATTGAGACCCAGAAGCTGCTGTATTGCCTTCTGATCCATAGTTCCGCGCGGCACGGTGTTGAGTCCGGCGGCAGCGCAGAAGATGTCAATATTCTGGCTTACGATGCCCACATCGACACTCGTCATCCATTGAGCGTGCTGCGAGTCGGAGCCAAACTTCTCCATGTCGGCCACCAAGACGAGCGACACTGGAGCTGCTTTGGCAAAATCCTGCCGCCCAGCTACGATGTCGCGATGGTCGCCGTCGGCAACCTTCGTCAGCGTATGCTGCTGTGGGTCATAGTATTGCACGCCCTCAGCGGTAAACACATACATGCGTATCTCCTGCATATTGCGTGCCGTAGGAGCCGTCAGGCGACCGTCTTCACGGTTCTTTCCCTGCGCTGCCCAAAGCAAATCGCTCAGGTCTTGCTGTGAGAGCATACGCTCATTGTAACTGCGCTCGGAGTGACGCTCCTTGAAAGTCTGCATCACTGTGAGCGTCTTGCGCTTCATATCGGGCTGTGGCAGGGTAGTAACCTGCTGTGCACATGCTGCTGCTGTGAGTAGCAGAAATGCCACTGTAAAAAGATTTTTCATGCCTGCAAAGTTACTAACTTTTTATGAATTATAAGCAGGAAAATACAACTTTTTCTGTGTGCAGACACTGTAATTGAAAAAAAATTAGTACATTTGCAATCGTAAACCAAAGCAATAGCATACTGAATGAATATGAAAAACAACAGAACAGTAAAACTACTGACAGCCCTTGTGTTGCTGGTGGCTGCAATGAGCGTAAACGCTGCCGAGCCATTCATGGTGCAACACCCCTGGGCAGGCAAGAAAGTAGCCTATTTCGGCGACTCCATTACCGACCCACGCAACTCGGCTTCTAAGAACAAATACTGGACGCTGCTTGAGCAATGGCTCGGCATTACGCCCTACGTATATGCCGTCAGTGGCCGTCAGTGGGATGATATACCGCGCCAGGCTGACAAACTGATGGCTGAGCATGGCGACACTGTCGATGCCATACTGATACTGATGGGTACGAATGACTACAATAATGGCGTGCCACTGGGGCGCTGGTATATAGAGAAGGACGAAGAAGTAATGTACGGTCACGGCAAGCCCAAGCAGATGGTAATGCGCAAGCGTCAGTATATGGAGATGACCGACAGCACCTACCGCGGAAGAATCAACATTGCAATGGATAAGCTGAAGCGTATGTATCCCACCAAGCAGATTATCGTGATGACACCAATTCACCGCCAGAACTTCCACGCAAACGACAAAAACTGGCAGTGCTCGGAGGACTATACCAACCAGTGTGGCGAGTATTTGCAGGCGTATGTGGATGCTACTAAGGAAGTGGCAAACGTATGGGCGGTACCCGTTATCGATATGAACTCGCTCTGCGGACTGTATCCTATGATAGACGAGCACGCACAGTTCTATCGCAATGCCGAGACTGACCGCCTGCATCCCAACGACAAAGGTCACGAGCGCATGGCGCGAGTGCTGATGTACCAACTGCTTGCGCAACCCATATTCTGAGATGAGATTTTCGGTAATCACTTGCACATACAATGCCAGTGCGGTCGTAGAGCGCACGCTTGAGTCTGTTAGCAGACAGACATACGATGACGTGGAGCACATCATCATTGACGGAGCATCGACCGATGACACCACGGACAAGGTGCGCAGCTACGCAAGTTCCAGTCACAGACACAAGGTTGTGGTAGTCAGCGAGCCTGACCGCGGGCTGTATGATGCCATGAACAAGGGCCTCCGCCATGCTTCGGGCGACTATCTCGTGTTTCTCAATGCTGGCGACAGGTTCTATGATGACAGCACACTGGAGAGCCTGAACGCACTGATTGGCGCAAAGGAATATGGCGTCGTCTATGGCAACACGATGATAGTTGACGAACAGGGCAATGAGAAGGGGCTGCGCAGGCTGCAACCTCCAGAGAGGTTGACATGGCGCTCGTTCAGTGACGGAATGCTGGTGTGCCACCAATCGTTCTACGCCAACACTGCAATAGCAAAGCATATAGCCTACGATCTGCAGTACCGCTACTCGGCTGACGTGGACTGGTGCATACGCATAATGAAAGAGGCTGAGAAGGCAGGACTGCCGTTGCTCAACTCACACATGACGCTTTGCAGCTATCTGGAGGGCGGAATGTCAGTGCAAAACCATCGTGCTTCGCTCCTTGAGCGTTTCCATATAATGCGCCGTCACTATGGTTTGCTGACAACGGTGCGTAAGCATCTGACGTTTCTTTTTCGCTGATAACCAACAAAAAACAACCTATATGATAAACCTTGGCAACATATCGAAATACCGCGGCCAGCTGATGGGCTTCGCTATAATCATCGTGATGCTGTTTCATGTAAACACACCGCGCGGCGATGCGTTCTACGGACTGCGCAGAATGGGCAACCTCGGCGTTGACATATTCTTCTTCCTGTCAGGCATAGGGTTGTGGTTCTCATGGGCAAAGCAGCAGAACTGGAAACGCTTCTACTACAACCGCGCACTGCGTATCTACCCGATATGGCTGATAGTGGCAGGCTATTACTACATAAGCCGCTTCAACCCCGGTCACGCAAGCTATGCGCTGCCTTTCGGAGGCACGGGCAATGCCGTGGCTGACAGTTGGATAGACCTCTTTGGCGATGTGCTCTTCAACTGGGATTTCTGGCTGCATGACGAACTGACCTTCTGGTATGTGCCCGCCACTATGATGATGTATTTGTTCGCTCCGCTATACATGGAGCTTGTGCGACGTCACGGAGTGATGCGTTGGCTGGCGGTCTTGCCGCTGATGTGGTGCATCATCGTGCAGTATGTCACGCCTATACATCAGGCCGTAGGCCACATAGAGATATTCTGGAGCCGCGTGCCTATCTTCATGCTCGGCATCAACATAGCCGAGGCGGTGCGGCAGAACCGCGAGACAGACGGCGCGGCATGGTGGATGATAGTGCCATTATGGGTGCTGAGCCTCGGCTCTTGCATCTGGCTTGAGCAGATGCGCCACGGTAAGTTCCCACTCTACACGGAGCGTATGCTCTACATAGTACTGGCGGTGACTACGATTTTTATCGTAAGCGAAGCACTCCGTCGCTGCTCGTGGCGCCCAGTCCACGCGGTGCTTTCGTGGGTAGGTGGCATCTCGCTTGAGATTTATCTGACTCACGTAGAGTTTATATACAAGCCCCTGCAGCGTATGCAGTTGGGTTACTGGCCTACGTTTTTGCTCATGCTGGCAATATCGCTGCCGGTGGCATGGATTGCAAGTAAGATTTGTTCGTATATAATAAAAGGAATTAAAGGTGGGTTCTATTAATTACCACCGTAATGTAAAATTTAAAATATGGGTTGACGTTTTGTCATCTTTTCGTTTTCTTTCGGTGCATACCGTCAGCATCCTCGGTCACATAGCCCGCTATGCTCCCTCATCTGCTGACACTCTGCCCTCGAAATAAACTCGAAAATCTGACAAAGCTAATTAATAGAACCCACCTAAAAAAGATATGATAAGAATAGGAATGGGCTACGATGTCCACCAGCTTGTGGAAGGCCGCGACCTGTGGTTGGGCGGTATCAAGATACCCCACACTCACGGATTGCTCGGTCATAGTGATGCCGACGTGCTGATACACGCCATATGCGACGCTCTGCTCGGGGCTGCAAATATGCGCGATATTGGTTACCACTTCCCCGACACGGCTGACGAGACCGATGGCATCGATTCGAAGATATTGCTCAGAAAGTCCGTGGAACTGATTGCCACGAAGGGCTATCGCGTGGGTAACATTGACTGCACAGTGTGTGCTGAGCGTCCGAAACTCAACCCTCACGTAGAGGATATGAAGAAATGCCTTGCCCAGGTGATGCAGACCGATATTGACAACATAAGCATCAAGGCCACAACAACCGAGAAACTCGGTTTCACTGGTCGCCAGGAAGGTATGTCGGCATACGCCGTGGCGCTGATTGAAAAATAGACCAACTATAACGCCTTGATACACAATCGAATACACGTTGCATTGTAATTGCTATCTGATTACACTGCAATCAGGTAGCGATTACACTCTAATCAGGTACTGATTACACAGTAATCGGATAGCGATTACATTACTATAAGGTGGGTTCTATTTATTAGCTTTGTCAGATTTTCGAGTTTATTTAGAGGGCAGAGTGTCAGCAGATGAGGGAGCATAGCGGGCTATGTGACCGAGGATGCTGACAGTATGCACCTAAAGAAAACGAAAAGATGACAAAACGTCAACCCACATTTTAAGTTTGACATTACGGTGGTAATAAATAGAACCCACCTATATTATTAACCTCTAAAAACAATTATCAAAATCGTATGGCTTACAACATTATCGACATTGAAGGCGTAGGCGAAGTTTACGCCGAGAAACTGAATGCTGCCGGCATCAAGACTACAGATGACATGCTGCAGAAGTGTGCTGCTCCTAAAGGGCGCAAGGAACTGGAAGAGGCTACGGGAATACCGCATGGCTACATACTGAAATGGACTAACCATGCTGATCTCATGCGCATCAATGGCGTAGCAGGACAGTTTGCCGAACTGCTTGAGGCTGCCGGCGTTGACACGGTGAAAGAACTGCGCAACCGCAAGGCTGAGAACCTGCAGCCGAAACTTGAGGAGTGTAACGAGCAGAAGAAGCTCGTAGGACGCGTGCCGGCACTGAGCGAGGTGCAGCGCATGATTGAGCAGGCCAAGGAATTGGAACCTGTGGTGACGTATTAAGCCACGACGATGTCGTGACTTAACAATAAAAAAGTGTAGAGTGAAGATTTTAAGTTACCGCTTGACTAACTGTTTTTTTTATAATTGCGTAACTAAAATCCTTCACTCTACACTCTTTACTCTTCGCTATCTATTCTTCACTCCACATTCTTCTTTCTTCACTTCGTGTTTAAGCCTTGCTTAAACACGATAGAGCAGTCCGTTCTTCAGGTCGGCCTCAGCCGTCTCCTTTATCTTTACGTGCAACTTCTTACCCGTAGCGTTAAATGGTATCTGCTCCGTAAAGCGGTAGTAGCGCGGACGCTTGAAGTTGGCTATATCGTCACTTTCCTTACAGAACTCGTCGAGTGCTTCGGGAGTAAGTTCCATGTCGTTGCGCACGATGTAAGCGGTAACCATCTGTCCGCGCATCTTGTCGGGCACGCTCGTCACAATACAGTCCCTCACGCCTGGGTGAGTGTTGAGTACTGCCTCCACCTCCGTAGGGTAAATGTTCTCGCCTGAGGAGATAATCATATCGTCCTTGCGGCCTACGATGGTCACGAATTGGTTCTCGTCCCACGTACCGAGGTCGTTGGTGTATATGAAGCCCTTGTAATACTTCTTCTCTGTTTCCTCGGGCTTGTTGTGATACATATAAGGCGACTTGGCCGGAGAACAGATGATAACCTCGCCCACTTCGGTGCCATCGGTGGCAGCCAGGTCGTCGGGCTCTGCCTTGCGGTCTTCATATACCTTAACCACGCGCACGTCGTCGTCAACGCATGAGGCACCTGCCGTACCGGCATTCTCTGGCAAATCAAACGGACGCAGGAAGGTATTCCAGAACGTCTCGGTAGTGCCGTAGCCGTTAAAGATGTTTGGTGTCAGCACCTTCTGATAGCGTATGCAGGCTGAACGCTCCAACGGACTACCCATAGTGACGATGCCTTTCAGAGTAGTCAGGTCATAGCCCTGACGCATCTGTTCGTCAGCCAGTTCCTCAAGTACCGTAGGCACGCCTACGACGAAGGTGATTTGGTATTTCTGAACGAGCTTCAATGCCGCGCGAGACTCAAACTTTCCGAGTATCACGAGCGTTGCACCGGCATAGAATGTAGGGCAAGGGCCAGCGCAATGCAGACCGCCGCGGTGGAACCACGGTGTGGTGTTCATCGTCACGTCCTTATAGCTCATCGGGAAATGTATCATCACGTCGTGAGCCGACAATACCTCGTTAATGCTCGTCATCGCCACTCCTTTCGGGCGACCCGTAGTACCGCTGGTGTAGAGGCGGCAGGTCTCGTCGTAGATGTTATATTCGGTGTCGATGACAGGCTCGTCATTGCTTGCGTTCTTCACATACTCACCATAGCATACCGCACCGTACATTGACTGCTCGCTTGCAACGATGATGCGCTTCGGCTTGTGCTGGGCATGGCTCACTGCTTCAAGTGTGCTCTCCAGTTTTGACTCACACACGATGATAGCAAATGGCTTTGAATCGTCAATATTGTAAGCCATCTCACCAGAACTGATACGATAGCTTACCGGGCAGCATACGCCCTGCATCTTATGCGCAGCCACATAGGCAAAGGCAAACTCAGGTCTGTTGACCATCTGCAGCATTATCACGTCGCCCTTCTTGAAACCGTCGGCCTTCAGGGCATTGCACAGGCGGTTGGTGTCATTGTTTAGTTCTTTGTAGGTCCATGACTGGTCAGTCTCCGACTCTATCATGGCAATGCGGTTGGCATATCGCCTTACGTTTCGCATGAAGCCCTCTATCCATGTATAGCGGCTCTCAAAAATTTCTTTGAAATTTGACATTTTTATTTTATTATGTTCTATACTTATATTTATATATACAATACTTATTTACTGTTCTGCCTTATCTCTACACGGCGTATCTTACCGCTGATGGTCTTGGGCAGTTCATCCACGAACTCTATTATGCGCGGATATTTGTATGGCGCCGTCTCGTGCTTCACGTGCTCCTGCAGTTCTTTCTTCAGAGCGTCAGAGGCCTTTTCCTTGTATTCTTCTGTCAATACTATGGTAGCCTTCACTATCTGTCCGCGTATCTCGTCGGGTGCAGCCGTTATGGCGCACTCCACCACTGCGGGATGAGTCATCAGCGCCGACTCTACCTCAAACGGTCCTACGCGGTAGCCCGATGTCTTTATCACATCGTCTATGCGCGATACGAACCACAGGTATCCGTCATGGTCGCGATATACCACGTCGCCCGTGTGATACAGATTGTTGACTATGCGTTTCTCGGTCATTTCCTCGTTGCGGTAGTAGCATTTGAACAGTCCGAGAGGCTTCTTGCCGTCCTTTACCTTAATCACGAGTTCGCCGTGCACCATCTCAGGCACGCTGTTGCCGTCCTCGTCAACGATGTCTATGTCATACTGAGGATTAGGCACTCCCATTGCGCCCGGTTTAGGTTCCACCCAGGGGTATGTGCCCACCACCATGGTGGTCTCCGTCTGTCCGTAAGACTCGTATATCGTTATGCCCGTCTTTGCTTTCCACTCATCAAACACGCTGGGGTTGAGAGCCTCGCCAGCCGTGGTGCACCACCTGAGTGCGGAGAGGTTGTAGGCACTGATGTCCTCACGTATGAGGAAACGGTATATGGTAGGCGGTGCGCAGAACGATGTGATGTGATAGTCCTGCAACACGCGCAGCAACACCTCGGGGTAGAAGCGTCCCTCGTAGTCATATACGAAGACCGTAGCCCCACAAAGCATCTGACCGTAGAACTTGCCCCATACAGCCTTGCCCCAACCAGTGTCGGCAAGCGTAAGGTGCAGCGACCTGTCGTTGAGGTTGTGCCAGCACTTGGCAGTCACGATGTGTGCCAGTGGGTAGGAGAAATCGTGCATCACCATCTTAGGCTCGCCTGTAGTGCCACTGGTGAAGTAGAGCAGGAAATTGTCGGTCACCTTGTTGCGCTCAGGCTTAACGAAAGGAGCCGCCTCCTGCAGTCCGCGCCAGAAGTCGTAGAAACCGTTAGGCACAGCCGGACCGATAGATATGCAGTGGCGCAGCATAGGTGAGAAGCGTCGTGCCTTCTGCACGTGCTGCAAGACCTCGGGGTCACCACATGATATTATACCGCTGATGCCAGCCATGTGGCAGCGGTACATGATGTCCTTCTCAGTAAGCATGTGGGTGGCAGGTATCGCCACCGCTCCTATCTTGTGCAGGGCTACCATGGCATACCACCATTCCACCCTTCTCTTCAGTATC
>CAMNCV010000148.1 GCA_946534585.1 uncultured Prevotellaceae bacterium | reverse complement strand
GGTACTGCAATGCAATGTGGGAGAGTAGGACACCGCCTTCTTTTTAAAACACTCCGAAAGGAAAGAAAACTCTGGATAACAACAATGTTAATCCAGAGTTTTTTTGTGTTCCAGAAAAATCTTCTAAATCACGATTACCGTTGATGCCGTTATTGCCGTTGATGGCTGTTGAGAGCTTTGGTTTGTTAAAGTCGTTCTTATCGTTAATAATGTAATTATCGTGGATGCCGTTCTTATCGTTAGTGCCGTTATTATCGTGGATTTTTAGATCGTTAACGCCCTAAACCATTAAAACAGTATTAACGACTAAACAACAACAGGGGCTGTGCCAATCACAGCACAGCCCCTGCCTTATCTTTTTGAATTGCGTGAAACTTCGTGTAGCCAAGTCACTCCTAAGCACCAATGAATTATTTGAATTGCGTGAAGAAGTCGTTGCCCTTGTCATCAACGAGGATGAAGGCAGGGAAGTTCTCTACACGTATTTTCCATACGGCTTCCATACCGAGTTCTGGGTATTCCACACACTCGATACTCTTGATGTTGTTTGAAGAAAGGAACGCTGCCGGACCACCTATCGAACCAAGATAGAAACCTCCATGCTTCTTGCAGGCATCAGTTACCACCTGCGTGCGGTTGCCCTTGGCTATCATGATGAGTGAACCTCCGTTGTCCTGGAACTCGTCGGTGTACGGATCCATACGGTTGGCAGTAGTCGGACCCATTGAGCCGCAAGGCATCCCCTGTGGTGTCTTTGCCGGACCAGCGTAGAGTACTGGGTGGTCTTTGAAATATTGAGGCATGCCTTCGCCTGCGTCAAGGCGAGCCTTGATTTTTGCATGGGCTATGTCACGTGCCACGATGATAGTGCCGTTAAGGCTTACACGCGTTGACACGGGATATTTAGATAATTGCTTGCATACTTCCGCAATTGGCTGGTCAAGGTTTATCTGTACGGCATCGCCCTCACCAGCCTGACGCAGTGCCTCGGGGATGAGTTCGTATGGTTTGTCGTCCATCTTCTCAATCCAGATGCCATCTTTATTGATTTTAGCCTTAATATTACGGTCGGCAGAGCATGATACTCCCAATCCGATAGGACATGACGCACCATGGCGTGGCAGACGCACTACGCGCACGTCATGGGCAAAGGCTGTTCCGCCGAACTGTGCGCCGAAACCTATCTTCTTTGCCTCTTCGAGCAACTGCTTCTCCAGTTCCACATCGCGGAAGGCGCGACCAGTTTCGTCACCTGTCGTGGGTAGTGAGTCATAATACTTGGTAGAGGCGAGTTTCACGGTCAGGAGGTTCTTTTCTGCCGATGTGCCGCCGATTACGAAAGCAATATGATATGGAGGACAAGCCGCTGTGCCGAGGCTCTTCATCTTCTCTACAAGGAACGGAACCAGCGTACCTGGGTTCTGAATTCTTGCCTTCGTCTCCTGATAAAGGTAAGTCTTGTTTGCAGAACCGCCACCCTTTACCACGCAGAGGAAACGGTATTCCATGCCGTGAGTGGCTTCAATATCAATTTGCGCAGGCAGGTTGCAACGAGTGTTAACCTCGTTATACATATCGAGCGGAGCATTCTGCGAATAGCGCAGGTTATCCTCGGTATAAGTGTTATATACGCCCTTTGCCAGTGGTTCCTCATCACAAAAGCCTGTCCATACCTGCTGTCCCTTCTCTGCATGAATGATAGCAGTGCCGGTATCCTGACAGAAAGGCAACTGCCCCTTGCAAGCAACCTCAGCGTTGCGCAACATGGTGAGGGCAACGTACTTGTCGTTGTCGGAAGCCTCAGGACTATTAAGAATGGAAGCCACCTTCTCATTGTGCTCACGGCGTAACATGAAGTTCACGTCGTGAAAAGCCTGTGTGGTAAGCAGTTCAAGAGCCTCTGGCTTCACCTTTAATATAGGGGTACCCTCGAAATCCCCCACGCTGACGCCTTCTTTTGATATAAGGCGATACTCGGTTTTATCCTCGCCAAGCTGAAACATTGGCGCATACTTAAATTCTACGTTTGCCATAATGTTTTTTGATTTACGTCTTTCTGACTGCAAAGTTACGAATAATTTTTCAATTATCCGTGAAAAACAAAAACTTTTCTGAAACCACAAAAGAAAATCCTAATATAACCTTGTGACTTTTTCAATGTCTTTCTTTTTTAGACCTTAAAACGTGTCAAGTTTATTTGTTTAAGTCAGGATGTGTACGCCAACAATATTAAAAAAAGGGATTTATTTTTCTTTTTTCTTGAAAAAATTATAAAAATATTTGCGTAATAAAATAAAAATGTTTAAATTTGCCCTTGAAAACTGTGAAGAAGACGATATTTTTCTAAATCAACTAATATCATTAATCAGTATAATAAATAATTAACTAAAACTAAGATATTATGAAAAGATTATTACTTTTATTTGTGAGTGTTATATGCTCCTTGTGTATATGGGCGGATAAGACATGTACGCTAAAGTTGGATGGTGCTGTGACGCAGTCGACGGCAGGTTATTTCACTGTCAATACAGGCGGAGGTTTTAATACGAAGTACACTGGTAAATATAGTGGAGTGACGTATTCTAAAGGCTTAAAGATTAACAGCAGCAGTGAGATTACGTTTACTAATAAAGGTACAGCTACTGTCGTTATTGTTCAGTCAACTTCGTCAAATGGTAGCAATAGGTTTAAGTTTGATGGGAGTGCTGTAGAAAATTCGGTTGGTGTTGACAATCCTAACACTGGTGATGTGACAGTTCGTGAATATACACTCACTGATGTGGCAGCAGGCACGCACACCATAACTAATGATACAGAGACAGGACTCTTGTATGTCTCTGTTACGGAGGTGTCAAGTAACAGTCCCGTAGTAGAGAATATGGCTTTGTCATCTACCTACGCTTTGGGAACACCAGTAGCTACGCCGTTAGCTGTTGAGGTAGCAATGGTAAATGAAGACAATGACGTGTTGGAATATCAGTGGTTTGTAAACGGAACAAACAGCACAGATGGCGGTACGGCTATTTCTGGTGCTAATTCTGCAAGCTATACACCAGATATCTCAGCTGTTGGCATACTGTATTACTATTGCGTGATAGTAGAGAAAGACGCTGATAATAATCAAGTAGGAAATTCTGCTGTTACTAATACCGTGGCAATAGAGGTTATATCTTCGGTAGAAGCACCAGTGTTCAGTGAGATAAACGGAACGGTTGAGTTGAGTTGCGCTACGTCAGCGGCTACGATATACTATTCTTTAGACAACGGTACAACGTGGATAGAGTATAAGAAGCCATTCACGATATTGGATGATGATGTGACAGTAAGTGCAAGGTCACAGGTAGGTGGCGGAACCTTAGTTTCGCAGGTAGTGACCCATGCTGTGGAGGCAATAAAGGCAAAGGCGGGTTCTTCAAGTATCGTGCTCTATTACAACACTACTGATATGCAGCTCGGAGAAAACGAAGAAGGAGCCAGCAATGCTGCATTGATAGGAAATGAAGGTACAGAATATGAGGACTGGATGTTGCAGATAAAAAAAGCACTCGAGGGTAACAAGACTTTACAAAATGGTAATTCTATTAGCGGATATGCCTCTATCAAGAATTCAAACGGTCGCGAGATAAGCGTATTATTACCAGCAGGTGTTGTTGCAAACCGTATAACGATATACAGTTACGTGAACCGGTCCACAGCATCATCCCAGAAGAATTATTGGTCAGAAGTTTGCGGACAGACATACGGTACTTCATCCATAGCCATGGGGGCGTTCGCAGACGCTACCAAGCCTGATATACGAGTATATGCCCTCAATGATGTAGAAGATGAGATAACATTCAATAACAACGGAGTATCACAGATATGCTTCTATGCAGTAGTTGACTATACGATAGTAGAAGGCTCAGTAGTACTTAACTCAAAAGGCTTTGCTACATACTCTGGTGAAAAGAATGTAATGGTAGAAGGAGCTCAGGCTTACACCTGCACAGTCAACGGAACGGATATTGACGCACAGCCAATCAGTGGTAATGTAGTACCAGCATACAGTGGCGTATTACTCTATGGAGAGCCCAATGCAACCGTTACGCTGAACTATCAGAAGACTGCAACAGCACTCGGCTCCAACGACTTGAAGCCAACGACAACATCAGAAGGCTTGGCACCATTAGAGGAAGCCCTTGTACTCAGTGGAAATGTATTCAAGTCATATACAGGTGCTAATTTTGATGCAAACAAGGCTTATCTGCCATACGAATTGTTTGAAGAGACAGCAGTGCCAGCAAAGGGTTGTTCTATCAACTTCCATGACGCAGAAGAGGAGGCGACAGCCGTAACAACCGTTACAGAGACGACAGTCGGCACAGGTGTAAGGACAGTCTTCAAGAACGGACAGTTAGTAATAGAGACCGCCGATGGTGAGTTCACCTTGGCAGGCGCACGTATAAAGTAAACTCATAAAAAGAAAGGACGACTATTATGAAAAAAGAATATATAGAACCTAAGTTGGAGGCGTTGCGCTTGGAGGAACTACAGGAGTTGTTGACAGAGTCATTAGTTACTGCAGCCCCAGAAGAAACAACGGATGAAATGGACGCAAAGCAGGGATGGTTTAATACCGACTGGGAATAAGCGTCAGTAAAGCATAATTTTTATGCCCCGAAAGGGCAGTTGAAAACTGGCGGGGGCGTGATGCCCCCGCTATTGTTTTCAGAAAATGATACTATAGGATAATCAAGTACTAAGCAGCAGAAAGATACTACAGAAGCATGTGGTGGAAATAGTCTGCTGGAAGATACTACTGGAAAACACCACTGAAAAAACACACAGGATTACCCGAGCCAAGAATAACACATAGGATTATACAAACCAAGAATAACACATAGGATTATACAAACCAAGAATAATACACAAACTAATACCGCCATGAAAACGAGGATGTCATATATACTACTGTCAATATTTCTGGCATTGACATCGGTATCTGCCCAGAAATATAAAATGGTGTTATGTCTCAATAACGGCATGACAGTAGAACATTACGTAGATGACCTTGACAGCATTGTCTGGGTGATAGAAGATAACGAGCCTACAGATGATGATTTCCTGGAACCCATCACTACAGGGGATTCGAGCGATATAGGTGTGTATTCGGCAACGGTGTCAGCATGGGTAAACGACTTGGCGGAGAAAGACGAGAGCAATACTACAATCGGTATAATATACTGCATAGACGGAACACCAGCCAAACGTAACGGGAAGCAGATGACTGTAGATTTTGCAGATGTTGACGGTGACGGAAAGTATGACATTGCATTGTCAAAACTTGCACCGGCAACGACCTATTACTACCGAGCATTCATCAATCTGAGTGGAACATATATATATGGAAAAGTACATAGTTTCACCACAGAGGGGCAAGGTATAGGCTTCACTACGGGAACGGCAATGAACATTACGAGTTACAGTGCGAAGGTAGCATCGAGCATGAGCCTTGGTTCGCTTGAGTACAGTACGCTGTCATACGGAGTCTGTTACAGTACCAATGCAGATCCGTCAACATCCGACGGTACTGTAGTCAGCACGGATCGTGATGATGACGGCAACTATACGGTAAACCTGACTGCACTGAACGGTGACACAACATATTACTACCGCCCTTATGCCATAATGGACGGATATGTGAGTTACGGACTGACCAGTGCCTTCCGCACTACAGGTGAGAAGGTAGTGACTACAGGCGATATAAATCCAGAGAACTTCAGTGTGGTCTCAGCCCTCAATATGGGAATAGGCACATACAAGACGCTTAAGATAGGCGTATGCTATTCAAGAATAGATACACCGACGGTCAATGACTATTGCGTAGAAGCCAGCGAGGTAGATGATGAGAACTATTACACGGTGACATTGCCGTTGACTGTTGACACGTGGTATTATTGCGCATACGCAATCATTGACGGCACACCACATTATTCAGACATAAAGATGTTTGTAGTAGAGAGTTCAGACACTCGCGAGTACGTAGATTTGGGACTGAGCATAAAGTGGGCAACATGTAATATTGGTGCCAGCACCCCAGTAGAATACGGTGACTATTTCGCATGGGGTACTACAACGGGATATAATGAAGGTGCCACATTATTTAACTGGGCAAACTACGGCTATTGCAACGGCAGCTACAACAAACTGACCAAATACTGTACCAATGAAGAATATGGCGTTAAAGACGACATAATAAGGATAGAACCCGATGATGATGCTGCAATAATAAACTGGGGTGCCAAGTGGCGCATCCCGACGTGCGACGAGATAATAGAACTCCGTGAGAAATGCACATGGCGCATACAGGCAAAGGGCAATGCGAAATATGACGGAGTAGCAGGCTATGAAGTAATAGGACCGAACGGTAATACCATATTCCTTCCAGCAGCTGGCTACCGATATAATGGTTTGTTGCGCAGCGCCGGTACGGTAGGACGCTATTGGGGACATTGTATTTCCGAGACGAACCCGAGCAATGGCAAGTGTCTTGACTTCTCGTCAGGTTCGATTGCAGAAAAATCACGTTACTATGGCTTTACCATACGACCAGTGTATGTGGAATAATCCAGAGTTCATAATTTATGGTATTGCACAGAAATCGTGGTTCATGGCAGATTATATGATATATTACTTTTAAAATGCGGATAGGAATATTCGGGGGGTCGTTTAACCCCATACATAACGGACATGTGAATTTGGGGCGAGCCATGTTGCGTAAAGCACAACTCGATGAAGTGTGGTACATGGTATCGCCACAAAATCCATTGAAGGCACAATCGACGGAACTTGCTCCAGAGGATGTCCGCCTGCGCTTAACGCAGGCAGCACTGGAAAGAGAACCGCAACTGAAGGCATGTGACTATGAGTTTCACTTGCCGAGACCATCATACACATGGAACACTCTTCAACACCTGCGACATGACTATCCTGATAATGATTTCGTGCTTATCATAGGAGGCGATAACTGGGAACGCTTCGACCGTTGGGCACACCACGAGGAAATACTGCGCGAGTATGAAATAGCGGTATATCCTCGAAGTGGTGAGGAGGTTAGAAAACCGCCAAAAGATGCAAAGAAAGTGATGGTGTATAATCTTCCGCTGTTCCCCGTATCGAGTACAGAGGTACGTCAGATGATACGAAAAGGAGACGATTTGTCAAAGATAGTGCCTGATGCAGTGGTAACAGAGATGGAGAAATATTCATTCTATAGGTGAAAAATGTTTCATTTAAACATTTTTCACCTATACTTCTTTGTAAGGAACAAGAAAATTTGTTAACTTTGCGAAAGATTAAGTCAATCGATAGATAATTTAGTACAAATAACCAAAACAATGACAAAACAATATTTACTGGGTTTTGATGTCGGCTCATCAAGCGTAAAGGCATCACTTGTAGATGTAGAAACAGGGCAGATGGCAGCCACGGCATTTTATCCGGAGAGCGAAGCACCCATCAAGGCACTGAAAGCCGGTTGGGCAGAGCAGGCACCAGATATGTGGTGGCAGAATGCCAAGTTGGCTTTGAAGAAGATAATGTCAGATGCCGGAGTGAGTGGCAGCGACATCAAGGCCATAGGCATATCATATCAGATGCATGGACTGGTATGTGTAGATAAGCAAGGCGAGGTGTTGCGCGATTCTATCATCTGGTGTGACTCGCGTGCCGTGCCATACGGCGACAAGGCCTTCGGAGCCCTTGGCAGTGAACAATGTCTTACCCACTTGCTTAACTCACCAGGTAATTTCACGGCAGCCAAGTTAGCGTGGGTAAAGGAAAACGAACCAGAGCTATTCAGCCGTATATACAAGGTGATGCTTCCTGGTGACTATATCGCGATGAAACTCAGTGGCGAGATAAACACTACCATCAGCGGATTGTCAGAAGGCATGATGTGGGACTTCAAGGAGAAGAAGCCAGCCAAGTTCCTTTTCGACTACTACGGCTTCCATGATGATATGATAGCTGACATAGTACCAACGTTTGCCGTGCAGAGCGAGGTGAGCAAGGCAGCCGCAGAGGAGACAGGTCTGGCAGAGGGAACACCGATAAGTTACCGTGCCGGTGACCAGCCAAACAATGCTCTGTCACTGAATGTATTCAACCCAGGTGAGATAGCCTCGACAGCAGGAACCTCCGGCGTTGTGTATGGAGTATTAGGCGAGGTGAACTACGACCCGAAGAGCCGTGTGAATACCTTCGCACACGTGAACTACACCACAGAGCTTGACCGTCTCGGCGTGCTGCTCTGCATCAACGGTACGGGCATCCTCAACGCATGGGTACACCGTAACATAACACCGGATTTGTCATATCCAGAGATGAACGACCTCGCTGCGCAAGCACCGATAGGTGCCGACGGCGTTATCATAACACCATTTGGCAATGGCGCAGAGCGAGTATTGGAGAATAAGGAAGTAGGATGCCAGATAAAAGGCGTTAACTTCAATAAGCACAACCGTTCGCATATCGTGCGTGCCGCACAGGAAGGCATAGTATTCTCTTTCTGTTATGGTATGGAGATAATGCGCAGCATGGGAATGGACATAAAGAAGATACACGCAGGCAAGGCAAATATGTTCCTTTCACCGATATTCCGTGATACACTGGCATCAACATCCGGAGCAACCATCGAACTTCTTGAGACCGACGGTTCTGTAGGTGCAGCAAAGGGTGCGGGAATAGGTGCAGGCATATACAAGGACAATGTAGAGGCATTCTCAACCCTAAAGCGTATAGCTACGATAGAGCCAGACACAACCAATGCCGCAGAATACCAGGAGGCATACCTGCGTTGGAAGGCGAGACTGTAAAGAAGTGATAGGGTGATAAAATGAAAAGTGAAAAAGTGGATTACGCTTTTTCTGCAGCGTAAACAGGCTTGTAGTATGCAATAATGGACAAAAACAGAGTATTAGATAAAGCACTTAACTTTGCAGTTAGAGTGACAAACGCCCATAAGTACCTTGTAAAGAGTAAGAATGAACATAGAATTTCAGATTAACTATACAGAAGCGGTACTTCTATTCAGGCAAATATCTCTGAAGCCCAATATGCAATAAGTCATGCTGATTTCATCTGCAAAATGCAAATTGCACTCAAAGAAGCGAACGAATCTCGCAATTGGATTACTTTATTACATAAAACAAATTATATAGACGACAGAACATACGAATCTATTTACAATGATGTAAATGAGATTGTCATGATGTTGATAGCAATACTTAAAACAGCTAAAAATAATTCATTTAATAATTAATAACCACGAAGTGAATGATTGAAACTGTGAGTGAAGATATGGTAATTCACTCTTTCACTTTTCACTCTTTCATTTTTTCACTTCAAAAAAACTTTTTTTGAAAAATGGCAAAAGAGTATTTTCCAGAGATTGGTAAGATTCCATTCGAGGGTCCAGAGTCAAAGAACCCTATGGCATTTCACTACTATGATGCTGAGCGTGTAGTAGCAGGTAAGAAAATGAAGGACTGGATGCGTTTCGCTATGGCATGGTGGCACACACTGTGCGCAGAGGGCGCTGACCAGTTCGGCGGCGGCACAAAGACATTCCCTTGGAATAAGGGCGCTAACGCTGTTGAGATAGCAAAGAACAAGGCCGATGCAGGATTTGAAATCATGCAGAAGCTCGGCATACCATACTTCTGCTTCCACGATGTAGATCTCGTTTCAGAGGGCAACAGCGTAGAGGAGTATGAGGCAAACCTCAAGGCTATCACCGACTACCTTCAGGAGAAGATGAAGGAGACAGGCATCAAGCTGCTGTGGTCAACAGCCAATGTATTCGGCAACGCTCGCTATATGAACGGTGCTTCTACAAACCCAGACTTCGACGTAGTAGCACGCGCTATCGTTCAGATAAAGAACGCCATCGACGCAGGCATCAAGCTCGGTGCAGAGAACTACGTATTCTGGGGTGGCCGTGAGGGTTACATGAGCCTTCTCAATACAGACCAGAAGCGTGAGAAAGAGCATATGGCTACCATGCTCGGCATGGCGCGTGACTACGCTCGCTCAAAGGGCTTCAAGGGTACATTCCTCATTGAACCAAAGCCAATGGAACCATCAAAGCATCAGTATGATGTAGATACAGAGACCGTCATCGGCTTCCTGAAGAGCCACGGTCTTGATAAGGACTTCAAGGTTAACATCGAGGTTAACCATGCTACACTGGCTGGCCACACCTTCGAGCACGAACTGGCAGTAGCTGTTGACAACGGTATGCTCGGCTCTATCGATGCAAACCGTGGCGACGCTCAGAACGGATGGGATACCGACCAGTTCCCAATTGACAACTTCGAGCTGACACAGGCCTGGATGCAGATTGTACGCAACGGCGGTCTCGGCACCGGTGGTACGAACTTCGACGCTAAGACACGTCGTAACTCTACCGACCTTGAGGATATCATCATCGCTCATATCTCAGGTATGGACGCATGTGCACGTGCACTGCTCAATGCAGTAGAGATAATGGAGAAATCGCCAATACCGCAGATGCTGAAGGATCGCTATGCTTCATTCGACAGCGGTATGGGTAAGGACTTCGAGGATGGCAAGCTCACACTGGAGCAGGTTTACGAATACGGCAAGAAGGTAGGCGAGCCAAAGCAGACCTCAGGCAAGCAGGAACTCTACGAGACAATTGTAGCACTGTATGCAAAATAAGGAATAATAACAGATTACGAAAAAAAACACTGTGTTCATACACAGTGTTTTTTTTATGTCTTGACAGACCAGCAATGTCAGCTACGATGTTGCAGCGTGCAGTCTGCTATATCATCGAAATCAGTTGGGGAAGATATCATCAAGCGACAGACGCTTGACGGGCGCTATCTTCTCAAGTGAGGGAATGTCGAGTTCCGTCTCATTGCCGAGGATAAGGTAGCGCAGAGGCTTGCCCTTGATGTACTGCTGCTCGAAGTTGATGAGGTCAGAGAGCTGGAGTTGGGGTATGCGCTCAAAGAGCGTACGGTTGATGTCGTAGTCTATGCCCAGTTTCTTGGCACTGAGGTATTTGTTAAGTACCCCCATCTTTGTAGTGCGGTGGGCCGCAATGGACTTCATCAGACCCTGTCGTGCGGTGTTGAACAGATTGGAAGACTCCGGCAGTGAGTCGGTGATTTCACGGAATACGCGTATGCAGTCGGTCAACTTATCGTTCTGCGATATGATATGCTGCTGGTAATACTCAGTGTCATCCTTACGATCAGGCGTAACGTATGATGCCCAGGCGTTATAAGCCAGACCGCGAGCCTCGCGCAGTTCTTGGAATACGATAGCATTCATGGAACCGCCGAAGTACTCGTTAAAAAGACAGACGAGAGGTTCATTGTCGAGAGACAGTGGGCGATTTTCATTGCTAATCATACGCATATTGATATTCTTAGCGTCATAAGGAGCGATGAATATCTCATTGCTTGGAGTGGTAAGGCGCGTGCGCATCTTGTTTGCTGGCACGTCGGCAAGGTGCTTTGGTGTCTTATGGTTCCTGTCTATGAGCGTTGCCACGTCAGATATGTCAGCAGGGCCCCAGTAAAGCACGGTATGCTTCAGCGAAGACAGTCCTTTGATTAAATCCGTAAACTCATGTGGGTCAGTATTGCGCATCTCGCTTATTGACATTACATCGAGCGTTGGCGACTGCTTGCCATACAAGCCATACTGTACGAGTGCGGCGTAGCAATTAGACTGATTGGTGCGCATCTCCGCACGATACTTTTGTACTTGGTCAATGTACTGGCTGTAAACCTCATTGTCGGGCTGTAGCGTAGCAGTGATTTCATCGAGCATTTGCATAGCCTTGGGCATGTGCTTCTGCAGTCCAGACAATGTAAACGACATAGTCTTGTCGTCAACAGAGAAGCTGTAAGAGCAGGCAATGTCGAAGAAATTGCGCTTAATCTGCTCCAGCGACAGCTTCTTCGTGCCGATAAGTTCCATGTAATCCTCTGCTACGTCGTAGCGATTGTCGGCATCGCTGCCAAACTCATAGCGATACTGCAGGGTGAAACGCTCGTCCTGCTCGTTTTTCTTGTATAGTATGGGTAGTCCTTTCTTTGTCGTTGCTTGCTGCATATCGCGTGAGAAGTCAACGAATACGGGATGAATAGGCTCTACCTGTATCTTTTCAAACTGCTCAATAAAGTGGCTGCGCAGGTCGCGATTGCTCGGTATGGCAGTAATCTCAGGCTTGTCAATCTTCACTATGGAGCTGTCTTCGCCTTTCTTCTTGTAAACGCACACGTAGCCATTTGACAGATTGCGTTGCGCCCACGTCATGAGGTCGGCCTTGGTTAGTCGCTCCATGCGGTTGAGTTTCTCTACCTGCTGGCTCCACGGAGTGCCATAGATGTAGCAATCAACCATCTGCTCTACGCGGCTGCGGTTGTTGTCAAGGTTGTTGAGCAGGCTCATGCGCTCATTCTCTACGATGCTCTTTATGAGATGTTCGTCCCACAGTCCGTGCTTAATCTTCTCCAGTTCGCCAAGCATAAGCTCGCGTACTTCGTCGAGCGTCTGTCCCTCGTTAGGCGTGCCTTGAAACAGAAAAATGCTATAGTCCTTCAGTTCCCACACACCGCTGCCGGCGCCAAGGCACTTCATCTTTTGGTTGATGTCAACATCGATGAGGCCTACGTCGCCATTGCTGAGCAGCATGTCAATCATTGTTATCGTGTCGTTTTGCAGCGATGAGGCTCCTTTCAGTCTCCATCCCAGCATGATATTCTCCGTTTCCAGACCGAGCACGGTAGTGTCCTGCGGAGCTTCTATTGCGGGTTGCTCAGGAAACTGCCGCGGAGTGACATCGTTACCAGGCTTCCATGAACCGAAATGCTTCTCCAATATCTCTATGGTCTTATCGGGGTCAAGGTCTCCCGCCATGCAGATAGCCACGTTGTTCGGACGGTAATACTTATCGTAGTAGGCCTGAATGTTGACCTGCGAAGGATTTTTCAGATGCTCCTGCGTACCTATGGTGGTCTGCATACCGTAGGAGTGGGTAGGGAAGAGCTTGCGCAGCAGAGCCTCCACGGCCTTTCGGCTGTCCTTAGTCATGGAAATGTTCTTCTCCTCATATACGGCTTCAAGCTCAGTATGGAAACCTCGCATCACCATATTCTGAAAGCGGTCAGCCTGCAACATGGCCCAACGCTCAATCTCGTTGGCAGGAATATCCTCCACGTAGCACGTCACGTCGTACGATGTAAAGGCGTTAGTCCCCTGCGAACCGATGATTGACATCATCTTGTCGTACTCATTGGGTATGTTGTACTGTGCCGCAAGCTGCGACACACTGTCAATTTCGTGATACTTGGCCTTGCGTGCCGTGGGGCAGGTCAGTGTGCGGTATTCTTCGTAAAGGTCACTGATTTTCTTGAGCAGCGGTGCTTCTGCCTCGTAGTTGGTAGTGCCAAACTGCTTTGTACCCTTAAACATAAGGTGCTCCAGATAGTGTGCCAGTCCGGTGGTCTCGGCGGGATCGTTGCGCGAGCCAGTGTTGACGGCAATGTGGGCCGTTACGCGTGGTTTCTCCTTGTTTACTGAGAGATAGACCTTCAGTCCATTCTTCAGCGTGTAGATGCGCGTCTGCATCGGGTCGCCCGCCACGCTCTCGTAATTGAGAGCCTGGGTCTGAAGGATAGAACAATTAAAGAATAGCAGTAAGGAAACAGCAGCAAGCAGAGCCGATGGTTTCCTTTTCGTAAATAAATAACTCATTTTACCTTAATATATTATTATGCCATGAAGGGCTATTTCCATGGCGGTTTTTTAATTACAGACAAAGTTACATACTTTTTTTAATTCGTGCAAATTTTTCAGTATGAAAAGACTGCAGAGCGCCTTGTGTGACGACCGTGTAACGACTGAATTACGTCTAACTCCAATCGCTATCTGATTACCAGGTAATCAGATAGCGATTGCATTGTAATCAGATAGCTATTACAGTGTAATCAGATAGCTATTACAGTGTAATCAGATAGCGATTGCATTGTAATCAGATAGCGATTGGATTGCAGGGGGTGATTTTATCCTTTTGGAATAATTTCGATGAAAAAATTTGCTGATTACAAAACAATTTCGTAACTTTGCATGGAGAGAGCAGGGATGATAATCGTATCAACTACCTACAAATACAATACTATGTTAGAAGAAAAAGACCTTAAACAGCTCGCGGCAAAGGGTATCAGCGAGCAGCAAATCGAAAAACAACTTAATCAGTTCAAGACAGGATTCCCGTTTCTTCGCCTTGAGGCAGCGGCAGCAGTGGGCAAGGGCATTATTGCGCCTACGGCAGAGGAGCAGAAGGCTTACGTGAAGGCATGGGAAGACTATAAGGCGAGTGGCAAGGAAGTAGTGAAGTTTGTGCCGGCAAGCGGTGCTGCAAGCCGTATGTTCAAGGATGTGTTTGCCTTCGTGGATGCAGACTATGACGTGCCCACCACTGACTTTGAGAAGATATACTTTGCCCACATCAAGGCATTCGCTTTCTATGACGAGTTGAATGCCGTGTGCAAGAAAAATGAGGGAAAGGACATTGATACGCTTATCGGCGAGGGCAACTACAAGGCAGTGGCTGCCAATATGCTGAAGGCAGAGGGACTGAACTATGGTCAGTTGCCAAAAGGTATGCTCCTGTTCCATAAATATGCCGATGGAGCACGCACGCCAATGGAGGAGCATCTTGTAGAGGGAGCTATGTATGCGGCATCAAACGGCAAGGCGAAGGTGCATTTCACCGTAAGCCATGAGCATCTCGACTACTTCAAGAAACGCGTTGCTGACACCATGCAGCAGTATGCAGATAGGTTTGGCATAAAATATGATGTCAGTTTCTCTGAGCAGAAGCCGTCAACAGATACCATAGCAGCAAATCCCGACGGCACTCCGTTCCGCAATCAGGACGGTTCGCTGCTCTTCCGCCCAGGCGGTCACGGCGCACTCATAGAGAACCTTAATGACATACAGGCAGACATCATATTCATAAAGAACATAGACAACGTGGTGCCTGACCGTCTGAAACCCGAGACAGTGGAGTGGAAACAGATTATAGCAGGCGTATTGGTCACGCTGCAAAAGCAGGCATTTGAGTATATGCGCGTGCTTGAGAGCGGTCTCTATGACCACGCTAAACTGGAGGAGATTATCCGCTTCGTGCAGCAACAACTCTGCTGTCGCAAGCCAGATATTAAGGAATTGGAAGATGCCGAACTCGTAATCTATCTGAAGCAGAAGCTCAACCGCCCTATGCGCGTGTGTGGCGTCGTGAAAAACGTAGGTGAGCCTGGCGGAGGTCCGTTCCTTACTTATAATCAGGACGGCACCGTTAGTCTGCAGATACTTGAGAGTAGCCAGATAGACAAGTCTAACACGGAGTACATGAAGATGTTTACCGAGGGAACACACTTTAACCCTGTAGATCTTGTTTGCGCAGTGCGCGACTACAAGGGCGATGCGTTTGACCTGCCGAAATACGTTGACCCATCCACGGGTTTCATCTCTCAGAAGTCAAAGAACGGCAAGGAACTGCAGGCTTTGGAACTACCGGGCTTGTGGAACGGAGCCATGAGCGACTGGTCAACGGTATTCGTTGAGGTACCGCTCGGCACCTTTAACCCAGTGAAAACCGTCAACGACCTGCTGCGCGAGCAGCACCAGTAAGACCTCGCATCGCATGGATGACTTCAGATGTGTCTATGCCATCGGAGAGGAAAATGCAATAAGAATAAATAACGAAAAAAGTGGGAAGTTCCTGTTTTGAGGAACTTCCCACTTGCTTTAGGTGGGTTCTATGAATTACCACCGTAATATTAAACTTAAAATGTGGGTTGACAAAGCTAATTATAGAATCCACCTTTATTCATTAGATTCGTTGTTTCCTGTATCGTTACTCAGGTAGATGTTGACTATTGCATTGGCATCAGCCATGGAGATTTTTTCGTCTTTGTTTACATCTGCTGCTTCAATATTGAAATTGGTAATGTTGTCTTTATCTTCAGCAAGGTAATAATTCACTACGGCGTTTGCATCAGCCATGGTAATATAGGTGTCATTGTTTACGTCACCCAACAAGGTCGGCGCACCACCCATAAACTTGAATGACACAGAGAAATCGTTATATTGCGTGATTTCTGTTATCGGCTTGTCAACAATGCCGGTATAAGCCTTGTAGTTGTTGAACTCAGTGATGCCCAGAGTACCAGGATAAGTGTCGCCAGCTAATTGGATTTCAAATGTGTCATACCCCATTTCCCATAAGGGATTGGTAGTATTCTGCCTGTATGACGTAGGAAGATAGCCATCGGCTGGTATTATCGTTATGCGTGGCGAGCCTTGAGTATTGTTTACGTAGTTTTTTGTTACAGGCTGATGATATTCATCCAGCTGAAAAGAGGTGAACGCGTCAGCGTTGTAGTTGACGTGGGTTATGAGCAATCCGTAGCCAGGCATATATTGGTGCCATTTCTCTGATAGAGAGTCAGCAGAGAATACTTCTAAAATCCAATACTCATTGCCAGTGGCATCATTGTCATTCATTATTTTAAAGGCCTTGCCACCGTGAAGCAGTGGTTTCATGGTAATGTCAGACGGCGCATTGAGAGTGTCAATTTTAGTCCACCCCATCAGTTCACGCTCGTATGCCGAGTAGAGAGGAGGCCAGCAAGTGCCTTTCACATTAAAACCGTTGTCCATCAAATCCCAGTCTTCCATTGACTGATTATCATACAAAGTACAATCTCTTATTTTTTTTGTTACATCACCTATCTTAACTTCTGTAAACCAATCTGCCGTGGGATAGAAATCAGGCAGTCCGAGAGCATGGCTAAATTCATGGCAGATTACTCCTATGCCTGTGATGTAAAGCTTGCTGGCCCAGCCTTCATAACCCAGTAGTTCGTTATTGACACCGTATCTATAGACCTTTACACCGTCGTAAGTCCCAACATTTGTTCCGCCGCATTTAGACCATATTAAGTTATCGTCGCCTGATGTGTTGGCTCCATAACCAGCAAATATCACATATACGAGGTCTGCATAGCCGTCGCCATCTTGGTCGTATTCAGAGAAATCTACGTCAGTGTTAGCAGAATCACATAGTTCAACTAGGAACTCTTTTATTCTTTCATCTTTACCATTTCCATAATATTTAGCAGACTTTGATAACGTATAGGGACCGAACACATCAAACGATGGCTCAAACTGCCCGTCGCTGCTGGCTTTGAAGTATTCCTTTACGGAACTGTAACTGTAGTATGGATAGTTACGCCTTATGGTGTCTGCTTGTCCAGAGGTGTAACTTGCTGACTTGTTAGTGAATGTGTTAGTAATAGAACTGCTGTTGAATAAGTTTGAAACGTTGTTCTTTGAAAATGTAAACTTTACATCGGAGAACTCAGCCATAAGCACCAGAACCTTCTGCTTGCCGACGTGTGGGAACAGCTGGTACCCTTCGATGCTTTCGCCTGTGTTGGCACGCAGGCCTGCCAATGCCTTTGCTTGTGCTACTTCGCTCTCGCGCGAGTATTGCTCTATGCGCCTGTCGAGACTGTCTTTCTCTGCATCCGTAGCCACGTGGTAACCCAGCGAATCCTGTATTATCAGTTCGCCGTCATCGCTATAAAGGAAGTGCAGATTCTCGTCACCTTGCATGTGAACGATGACTGTGCGACCATCTTGCAACGTTATCATCCTTGATATATATGCAGCCTTGGCAGCGTACATCATGGTGCATACGGCAAGTAAAAAAGGTAGTATGTAAAGTTTCTTCATATTCGTTTATCTATGTATTTAATATGCAAAGTTACGAATAAAAGATTAAAATACCAAATTTTATGGAGTAAAGAAATAAAAAAACGAGGACAATGCGTGTCGTTTGCTTTGCCCTCGTAACAATGAGTATTTTTGAGAAAACTATTTGTTTGTCATTACTGTGCCTGCTGCTGTGCGGCGTTAATCATCTCCTGCGAAGCATAGAGGAAAATCTCAACGCGGCGGTTCTTCTGTCGTCCCTCGGCAGTTTCGTTGCTTGCCACGGGGTTAGAGGAACCATAGCCGTTGACATTCTTCATCTGGCTGTAAGCCACACCGTTCTGCGTAAGATAGTTGACTACGCTCTGCGCACGGCTTACTGACAGGGGATTGTTTATTTCGTCAGAACCAGTAGAGTCGGTATAGCCTCTTACGTCAACGCTTACGTCTGTGTTCTGTTTCATGATGTTTGCCAGATTGTTAAGCTCGTTCTTACTTGCCTGGCTAAGGTCAGCCTTGTTGGTGGCGAAGAGTATGCCCGAGTTGAACGTTACCTTTACGGCATCGAGGTTGTTGTCATCTTTCACGGTCTCTACCGTAGCGTTAGGCAGTTGCTGCTGAGCAGCTTTCTTTACCTTGTCCATGCGGTTGCCAATGATTGCACCAGCGCCCGCACCTACGGCTCCGCCGATAACTGCACCGATGCCAGTGTTGCCTGCAATGGCACCAATGATGCTGCCAAGAGCTGCACCTCCGCCAGTACCAATGATGGCACCCTGACCTGTTTTGCTCATATTGTTCCACGTGTTACAGCCAGTAATGCAGATGCTCAGGCCGAGTACTACGGCGATAATCTTAATAGTCTTCATAAGTTGTTTTCCTTTCTTTATTGATTATAGGGCTATATTTTTAAATTGGCTATACTTGCGTTATTAAAGAATTATGCATTAGGAATTTTACATTCTGCATTTTGACTTCTGCATTATCAATATCCCGCAGTAAAACCGTCGCGCTCCATCTCAAGCGAAGCCCAGATGAAAGGGCCAATGCCCTTGGCATCGTTGTCGCGGATAGGCTCGCTCATATAGTACTCAAACGAACCATCGCGGTTAGGACTTTTCTCCGGACCGAGGCCGCTGACAGCACAGCAGCGTGTAAGACTGATGGTCTTGTCGTCGTTAACCTTTATAAAGTGCTTCAGCATATTATTGTATGCCTTCACACCTTCTGCCTTGAAGTCATATTTCTCTGCACCGGCAGCCTTCGCTTTCTCACACAGAGGCCATTCCTTGTTGCCCACTGCCCAGTTATCTTTAGTAGGCAGATAACCCAGGCGCGCGCCCTTCAACAGTGCATAAGTAAACATAGCCGTAGCGGTTGACTCAAGGTAGTTCTTGGGATCATTAACATCCATCACGTCAAACCAAACACCACTCTTCTTGTCCTGGTAGTTCAGCACGGCGGTCATTGCCTGCTGCAACATGTCAACCACCTCGCCGCGGCGGTCGTAGCCCTCAGGCAGGGCATCGAGAATCTCTACCATTGCCATCACGAACCATCCCATGGCGCGAGCCCAAGTATGCTGTGACAGTCCTGTCTCCTTGTTTGCCCAGAACATGGTGTGTGTCTCGTCCCATGCGTGTTTCCACAGACCAGTCTTTGCATCGTATGTGCGCTGGAAAGTCTTGCCTATCTGGTCAACGGCATCATCATAGTATTTCTTCGCTGCCTTGTCGCCTTTCAGTTCTGCAGCGGAAAGGGTGTAGAAAGGCAGTCCCATATAGATGCCGTCGAGCCATACCTGCCAGTGGTATATTTCCTTGTGCCACCATACACCTTCCTTTGTGCGAGGCTGTTCCTCAAGCTGACGGAAGAAAGTCTGAAGTGCCTTATCTGAACCCTCGTGTGGGAACAGACGGTTTGCTCTGAGAATGAAACGTGCCGGACGAATGTTGTCAAGATTGTAAGCCTTAATGTCATAACCGGTGGTCGTGCCGTCGGCCTTAATCATCTGCTCGGGATAACGTATCACATAATCCTTGAAGATAGGATTCTGGTATGCCAGCCAAGTATCGAGTATTCCCTCAAGTTCGATGCCCATGACGTAAGACCACTTGCCGTTTGGACGCTTTGCAGGGTCAGTGAAGTCAAGGTAGATAGGGTTAGGCACGCGCTGCATCTCGCTCCATGCCATCCACTCAGAGTAATGTTTGAAAGGAGGCTCAGACAGTACCAGTTCGCCGTTGATGCGGAGGTTGTCGAAGTGTATGTCATGACATTTTCCAGTCTTGCGTACTTTCTCCTGCTCAACGCCATTAAATGTACAGTTCTTTACATTTATATTATATATATTATCATTATCCTCAAGTCCGTTGAGCAAGATGCCGTAACGTGACTTCTGACAGGTTACGTTCTCCATATATACATTACGCACCGTTGGAATAAAGCCGCGCTTAGCCTGCTCGCGAGGCTCATATACGAGGTTAATGCGCAGCACGGCCTCGCGGCATTGACCTACTTCTACGTTGCGCATATATACGTTTTCCGTAACACCGCCGCGACAGGTGTTGGTCTTGATGCGCAACACGCGGTCAAGGTTCGGCGAATCCATCTTGCAGTCCTCTGCAAACACGTTGCGCACGCCGCCTGAAATCTCAGAGCCAAGTACTACACCGCCATGTCCGTCCTCCATAGTACAACGGCGTATGATGATGTTCTGTGAAGGTACATTGGCGCGTCGTCCGTCAGCGTTGCGTCCGCTCTTGATGGCTATACAATCGTCGCCAGTGTGGAATATACAGTCTTCGATGAGTACGTCCTCGCATGACTCTGGGTCGCAACCATCGCCGTTAGGTCCTTCGTTGATAATTTTCAACTTACGCACGGTGATGTTCTTTGAAAGGGTAGGGGTGATTACCCAGAAAGGAGAGCGCAGCATCGTGACACCCTCAATAAGTATGTTCTTGCACTCGTAGAAGTTTACCAGCTGCGGACGCATACCATGGCCTTTGCCGAAGATACGCTGTTCAACAGGTATGTTATTGTCTGACATCCACAACAGTGTGTTGCGGTTGCTCATCTGATTACCCAAGGAATCCTTGCCAAACTTATCGCTGCCAAGGTATGGCATTGCCTGCGACTGCGGCGTATGTTCATTGAAACCGAACTTTTTGGCACCGCACCATTGCCACCATGTCTCATTCTCACCACCGCCATCAATGGTTCCCTCACCGCTGATGGCAATGTTCTCTGCTTGATAGGCATAGATGCATGGAGAATAGTTCATTAGGTCAAGACCCTCCCAGCGCGTCTTGACAAGCGGATAGAGGTCAGGTTCGTATGCAAAAAGTATAGTGGCGTCCTTCTCGATTCGCAGGTTTACGTTTGATTGCATACGTATGGCGCCCGTAAGGTATGTGCCGCCCTGCACGATTACAGTGCCGCCACCCTTCTGTGAGCACTTTTCGATAGCTTTGTTGATTGCTGTTTGATTTTTGGCTGCGGTATTCTTCGGAGAAGCACCGAATTTCTTAATGTTATACGTCTTGTCCTTAAACGTAGGAGCAACTATGCGGCTCTCAATTTGTCGATAGAGTTCTGAGTTCCAGCCCTCGGCTGCATTGATAACAGTAAAGGCAAAGATAGAAAGGATAAGTGTTGTAATTCTGTTCATTTTATTTAAGGTTGTTTGTTTCGATAAAAAAGACTTGACAAAGTTACAAATAAATTTTTGAAAAACAATTATCAATAATCAAGAAAAACGTTAATTTTACTTAATAAAGTGAATTGCGACATGGAATATGTATCAGTAATCCAAATAATTTTTGTAATTTTGCATCCGATTTGTACGCTTAAGAGTGCGTAGGTCAGATATTTTAAGTACAAGCACGTACAATTTAATAACAGTTAATGAGACAAGACAACAGAAAACCAAATCCTAAAAACCAATATCGCATCAACGAACAGATTCGCGTGCGTGAGGTACGTATTGTAGATGAGGACGGCTCATCAGTAATGCCCACCAAAGAGGCTCTTGAAATAGCACGCCAGCAGGGTGTGGACCTTGTTGAGATAAGTCCTAACGCTCAACCGCCTGTTTGTCGTATCATTGACTATTCTAAGTTCCTTTACCAGCAGAAGAAGAAGGCGAAGGAAATGAAGCAGAAGCAGGTTAAGGTAGAGGTGAAGGAAATTCGCTTCGGACCACAGACCGATGACCACGACTATAACTTTAAGCTCAAACATGCAAAGGAATTCCTTGAGGAAGGCAATAAGGTTCGTGCTTATGTGTTCTTCCGCGGACGTTCTATTCTTTTCAAAGAGCAGGGCGAGGTGTTGCTTCTGCGTTTTGCCAATGATTTGGAAGAGTATGGAAAGGTGGAGCAGATGCCACGACTGGAAGGTAAGAAGATGTTCCTCTTTATAGCTCCAAAGAAGGCAGGACAGGCCAAGAAATCACAGCAGAAGCTTGATCGCGAGCGTCGCGAGGCAGAGGCATTGGAAGCTGGGAAGGCAGCAACTGTGACTGACGTGGAAAATGATGATGTTCCGCAGAATGGAGGTTTGGCAGAGAATGCCAAAGGCTTTGAGGCTCTTGCAAAACTGAAGGAGCAGGGGTTCGGAGAGGAATAAGAAGATAAGAGAGGAAGCGATTACTTCGAATCATTAGTGCGAAGGCGCCCGGTATATGCGTCAAGCACATTTACTAATAATAAATTAAAACAAACAAAAAAATGCCAAAAGTAAAGACAAATTCCGGTGCAAAGAAGCGTTTTGCTTTCACTGGTTCTGGTAAGGTTAAGAGACATCACGCTTACCACAGTCACATTCTGACTAAGAAGACAAAGAAGCAGAAGAGAAATCTTCTCGGTTCTACTATTGTTGACACAACCAACATGAAGCAGGTACGTGACTTGCTGCGTCTTCGTTAATTAACCCTATTGTCTAATCTTTTTGTAAAAAGAAGTAAAAAACTATGCCAAGATCAGTAAATCATGTTGCCTCTAAGGCAAAGAGAACTCGCATCCTGAAGTTGACCAAGGGTTACTATGGCGCACGCAAGAACGTTTGGACCGTAGCAAAGAACACTTGGGAGAAGGGCCTTACCTATGCTTATCGCGACCGTAAGAACAAGAAGCGCACATTCCGCGCTCTGTGGATTCAGCGTATCAACGCTGCTGCACGTCAGGAGGGTATTTCTTACTCTGTGCTTATGGGTATGCTCCACAAGGCAGGCATCGAGATTAACCGCAAGGTGCTCGCTGACCTCGCTGTCAATAATCCAGAGGCTTTCAAGGCTATCGTTGACAAAGTGAAGTAAATCACAAGCAAGCGAGAAAAGGTAAAGTAAACTAATTTCAATTTACGATACCAAAAAGAACTAAGCCGCAGACATTCCTCGTATAAAAGGAATTGTCTGTGGCTTTTCTGTATATATGTAGCATAAACTTATAGATATGTATTCATTCAGAAAAACAAGTGCTCCATTCCTGAATAATCATTATAGAGACTAAATAACAACATTCAAAATGCTCACAAGTTTTTACCGTGTTTAATTCGACACGATTAAGCATTGCAACAGAGTATTCTAACATGGACATAGTCAGCCTTTGTGAGGATTTTGTGGGTGATAAAAGAAAATCATTGGGAATTTTGGCTGTTAGAGCAAAATGTTGTATCTTTGCACTCGGAATTTAATAAAGGTGGGTTCTATAAGTTACCCACCATAATGTTTAAAACGTTAATCCGCATATTTTGTTTAAGCCTACGGTGGATATAGATATACCCCACTATAAATAAAACAATATGTTGCTTTTTGCGTTTTATGAATATTATCCTAATATGAAATCGTTATCTGTATGACCGAACAAGAACGCATACTGCAGTTGCGAAGTCAGCTGCACGAACATAACCACCGATATTACGTACTGAATCAGCCGATAATCTCTGATCAGGAGTTTGACCTTATGATGCATGAACTGCAAGACCTTGAGGTGCTTCATCCAGAACTGTATGATGCCAACTCGCCTACGATGCGAGTGGGTAGTGACGTAACGAAGGAGTTTAAGCAGGTGAGTCATAAGTACCCCATGCTGTCACTGGCTAATACATACAACGAGCAGGATGTAGCGGAATGGTATAGTCAGGTGAGCCGCGGATTGGAGGGAGAACCATTCGAGGTCTGTTGTGAGATGAAGTATGATGGACTCAGTATCTCACTCACTTACGAACACGGACGGTTGGTACGTGCTGTGACGCGTGGTGACGGTGTGCATGGCGATGATGTGACGGCAAATGTAAAGACAATCCGCTCAGTTCCGCTTGTATTACAGCCTGGTCTCGGATGGCCTGAGGAATTTGAAATACGTGGTGAGATACTTATGCCGTGGGAGTCATTCAACCGTTTGAATGCAGAGCGTGAGGAAATAGGTGAACAACCTTTTGCCAATCCTCGCAATGCCGCCAGTGGTACGCTGAAGAGCCAGGACTCACGAGTGGTGGCAGAGCGCGGACTTGATGCCTATCTGTACTATCTGCTTGTTCCGCAGGAGACAGAGAAAGAAGGAGCAAGCCACTATTCTCTGCTTGAGCAGGCTCGCCGGTGGGGTTTCAAGATTTCCGATGGTATGCGCGTAGCACACTCGTTGCAGGAGGTCTATGACTATATAAAATACTGGGATACGGAGCGCAAACTACTTCCCGTAGCTACCGATGGCATAGTGCTCAAGGTCAACTCCATGCGTCAGCAGCAACATTTGGGTTATACGGCAAAAAGCCCGCGCTGGGCAATCGCCTATAAGTTTAAGGCAGAGAGAGTATGTACGCGACTGCTTGAGGTTACATATCAAGTAGGAAGAACTGGTGCCATAACTCCGGTTGCCAATATGGAGACCGTGCAACTTGCTGGCACTCGGGTGCATCGCGCTACACTCAATAATGAGGATTTCATCCGCTCCTTCAACCTGCACGAAGGCGATTGGGTCTATGTAGAGAAGGGTGGCGAGATAATACCGAAAATTGTTGGAGTAGATGAGAGCAGACGCGACCCGTTAGCCCAGCCGGTACGCTTCATTACACATTGTCCGGAGTGTGGAGCAGAACTTCATCGTGTTGAGGGCGAGGCTGCACATTACTGTCCCAATGATACAGGGTGCCCGCCACAGATTAAAGGACGCATAGAGCATTTTATTGCACGTAAGGCAATGAATATAGACAGTCTCGGACCTGAAACGGTAGATGCCTACTATGAGCGTGGACTAATTGAAAATATTGCCGACCTATATACGCTTACCCCTGAGCAATTGAACTATGAAGGCAACCGTGAAAAGTCTGCCCGCAAGATAGTTGCTGCTATAGAGCAGTCGAAGCAGGTGCCATTTGAGCGCGTCGTTTTTGCCCTCGGCATACGCATGGTAGGCGAACAAACAGCAAAGATATTGGCACGGCATTTCAAGTCAATAGAGGCTCTGCGCACAGCTACTGTCGAGCAACTGACGGAGGTTGACGGCGTGGGAGAAATAATTGCAGTGAACATAGTGAAATACTTCCGTGACGAGAAGAACGCTGCCATCGTTGACCGCCTTATTGACTATGGTTTGCAAATGCATATAAGTGATGAGCAGCAAGTGCAGCATGGCACAGCCCTTGAAGGTATGAGCATAGTTATAAGCGGTGTGTTTACGCAGCACAGTCGTGACGAATACAAAGATATAATAGAGCGTAACGGAGGTAAGAATGTAGGCTCTATCAGCAAGAATACCTCTTTCATTCTTGCTGGTGATAACATGGGGCCGAGCAAACTTGAGAAAGCCCAGAAACTTGGTATCAGGATAATGAGCGAAGAGGAATTTCTGCATCTGATACAGTGAAACGGAGAATTTTAAGAACCAACTATTGACACATTTCTGTAGAAATAATGTTTTTTGGTGTAAGGAATTATAGAATATGATGCTAAATAATATACACAGAATAATACTGACTGTCTTTGTCGCAATCAGCAGTGCTGCAACGGCAGTTGCCTATCCTGTCGTTCATTCTGCCGTGGGCGATTGCATAACGACTGCGGATGGACTGACGCTGCGCCTTGTGACTAAACATCAGAACTATGAAGGTGGCGAGGACGACACGCGTGACACTGACATCGATTCGCCCAAGTCGGTAAACTTCACACCTGACGGGCGTAAGTATTACGTAAATTCTCTTGAAGGATGCTGCACGGTGGTATATGATGCTGCTACGCATGAGAAACTTAAAGTGATAAACCATAAGTTTGATGGTTCGGAGACACATCTGTGGGGTAAGCCAGAGACGGCTTTTTTCCCTTTCCGTCATTACTTTGATAATGTCAACAGCTTTGATGGTAAGCCCGTAGAAGGTTGTTTCTCACATAGTGGCAGGTATTTCTGGGTACCATATTATCGCCGCACATTTGATATAAATGCGCAGGACCCCTCTGCCCTTTGTGTAATAGATACGGAGAAAGACGAGATTGTAAGACTGATGGAGACGGGTCCTTTACCCAAGATGGTGGTGACATCGTTTGATGGTAAGAAATTGGCCGTAACTCATTGGGGTGACAATACCGTGGGAATAGTCAATATAGAGGGCAACGACCCCTTTGCTTGGCACTATGAATCATGCCCTGCCATTACAAAGAAACTCGTGCTGAACTACAGTCTTACTAAGCAGATAAACCGTGACGCAGACAGCGGTCTGAAACTGCGCGGAACGGTGTTTCTGCCTGGCGACAGCCTGTTGCTTGTCAGCCGTATGTGTGGCGCAGGCGGCTTTGGTGTCGTAGATGTAAAGCGCGGCAAATATCTTGGTATGCTTACGGGTATGCTTGAGAATACACGCCATATGCTTGTAAGTGGGGATTATGTATATTTGAGTTGCAATATTGAGGGATATGTGCAGCGTATAGCTATCTCTGACCTGATGAAGGGAATAAGACGTCTTTCGTCACCAGACTGTCGCAAGACTTCAGAATTAGGTCGCACTGCTACGGTGCAGGGCTTCATTACGTGTAAAGTGAACCCTGGTGCACGCACGATAAGCCTGTCGCCTGACGGACGTTGGCTTTTCGCCGCTTGCAACTCCAGCAGCAGTCTGGTGATTGTTGATACACAGAAGATGCAGGTGGCTGGTCAGATAATAGCTGATTCTTTCCCCGTAGGACTTGATATCTCGCCCGACGGGCGTTGGCTTGTCACAACGTCGCAGGGCAGGAGCAATGGCGGTGGCAATGCCGTTGATGTGTTTGAGATTGTAACTCAGAAATAAAGTATAGGGGCATTGCAATGACCAATGAGGAATATATAAGGCAGAACAGCGACAAGGATGTGCGCAGGTTGGCTCTGTCGCGAGTGCCTGACGGCATTGACTTGCAGTGGTGTCTGAGGCAGATAGAGGGAAGGCAGTTGGCAAAGAAGAAACTACATTCCTGGTATGAAGCCGAGGGATTGTGGTATCCGCCCCGTCTGTCGATGGAACAGTGTTCGAGTGATGCCACGGCAGCCTATAAGTCAGAGTTGATAGACAAACTGCCCATAGCGAGAAAACTGATGGCAGACCTCACAGGTGGCTTCGGGGTTGACTTCAGTTTTATGGCTAATAAATTTGAAAAAGCGATATATGTTGAGCGGCAGCCGGAGCTTTGCAATGTGGCTTGCCATAATTTTCCCTTGCTTGGATTGAAAAATGCTCAGGTAGTCAATGCCGAGTGTGAGACATTCCTGAACTCGCAAGCCAATGCCTCACGCGTTTATTCCCTCATATACTTAGACCCAGCCCGTCGCGATACCGCAGGGAGGAAGGTATATGGCATAGAGGACTGTACTCCTGACCTTACAGAGTTGCAGGAGCGATTACTTTCCTTTTCCGATGTACTCATGGTGAAACTGTCGCCGATGCTCGATATAACGCAGGCACTGCGTACGTTACGTAGCGTTAGAGATGTGCATATTGTAAGCGTTCGTGGGGAGTGTAAGGAATTGCTTTTTATTCTCAGTAACAAATTAGATAAGCCACTGGAGTACCACTGTGTGAATCTCGAAACAGAGGAGAAAGAGTTTGTCGCTATGGGCAATAGATACAGTAGGGGAGAGGTGCGCGCGCCTATGGCCGGTCATGTGCTTCTGGAACCTAATGCCAGTATTATGAAAGCAGGCTTGCAGGACGTGTTTGCAGAAGAATATTCGTTGTATAAACCACATGTAAACAGTAATATATTCTTTGCAGACGAGAGTGGCATTTGGGAACACAATACGCCAGCTCGTAAGTTTCGTGTCGTGGAGTTATATGATTTCAGCAAGCAGTCACTGAAGCGATTGCAAGGCACTGTGAAACAAGCCAACATTACAATACGCAACTTCCCCTCGTCGGTTGCTGATTTGCGCAAGCGCTTGAAAATAAAAGACGGAGGCAATGAATATCTTTTTGTGACCACACTGGCCGACGGCTCTCATGTCATTCTAAGATGCAGCAAGATATGAGAATACCTCCGTTGTTTCCTTATAGCGTCATGCTCGTAATCGGCATGATAGTAGGTAGTAGCGTCTCTGGAACGATAGTATTTGGCAGTTTCGTTTTGAGCATGTCAGCATGTTTCGGAGTGTCAACGCTGCTATTTTTGTTGTTGTCGTTTTTCCGACGTTCCAATGTTGCGTCTTACGTCTTTACTCTCATGGCAGCAATGGCGCTCGGAGCATATCTTATCAAGGGCGAGCGGCACGAATATGACTTTCCTTTCCAGCAAGAAATAGAACAGTTTATGACAAGTCAGCGTATGCTACTTGTAGAAACCTATCGTGATAGCGGTCTGACTGGCGACGAACAAGGAGTGGTTGCGGCTATGACGCTTGGCGAAAAACAGACTGTAAGCCATGAGTTGCGTGAGTCATACAATGTCAGTGGCGCATCACACGTATTCGCTTTGTCGGGTTTGCATCTCGGGATAATATACATGCTGTTGTCGCTGTTGTTTCCACGTCGCTTGATGTGGGTATTTGGAGAGTGGCGCAGGGTTGCTGAGTGGCTTCTGGTCTCAGTGCAACTGCTTGCCTTATGGACATACGTTATGCTTGTAGGTGTCCATCCCTCAATACTGCGAGCGGCGGTGATGCTTACGGTGTATGGGATTACGCGCAACAGTTCGAGACGTCCTGACAGTCTCAGCGTGCTTGTATTTACGCTTACGCTGTTGTTAGTGATATGGCCGCAGTGGATTTTTGACATTGGCTTCCAGATGTCGTTTGCAGCAGTTGCGAGCATCACTCTGCTCTACCAGCCGCTGAACAGATGGCTAATGGATATAAGTCCGCTGCTTTGTCGTTGTGCGATATTGCGGCGTGTAATCCTGCAGACGATGCTTATTTCTACATGCGCCCAGCTGGGCGTTGCTCCGCTCATAGCTCATTATTTCCACCGCTTCTCAGTGTATTTTCTCCTGACAAACCTGCCCGTGCCGTTTCTTGCCACGTTGGTCATCTACCTCGCTGTGGTACTGCTTGCGTGTGCTTCACTGTCGATACCGGCGCTAACGACGCTCGTGGCGGTAGCACTGCATACTGTCGTGTCATGGCTTAATCAATACCTTGTGTGGGTATCCTCGCTGCCTTGTGCTTCCATTGACAATATCAGCATTGGCTGGTTGCATACGATTGTCATCTATATACTCATAATATGCTTGTGCTTACTCGCTTACAATTTGAAAAAGGGGATAAGAAGAAGGTTAGGCTGAATAACAAGACAATAATGCCGTTGCATACATGTAGATGCAACGGCATTGCTGTTTTTTGCTTGTAGTGTAGTTTGATTTACTCTTCCTCGGTGTGCTCTGCAATGAGCTGTTGCTGCAGTTCGTTGGGCAACAGTTCGTAGGAAGCAAACTTAGTAGTGAACGAAGCACGGCCACCCGTGAGGCTTGAGAGGGCAATAGAGTAGTTGCTCAGTTCCTTCAGAGGAATCTTAGCCTGCAGTTTCTGATAGCCATTCTCCATATCCATGCCCATGATAAGGGCGCGACGCCCCTGCAGGTCACTCATTACGTCGCCGGTAAGATCTGCTGGTACATAAACTTCAAGGTCATATATCGGTTCAAGAATCTTAGGAGCGGCATTCTTGAATGCCTCGCTGAAGGCATTGCGTGCTGCAAGCATGAATGATAGTTCGTTGGAATCCACTGGATGCATCTTGCCATCATATACTATCACGCGTACGTCGCGAGCGTAAGAGCCAGTCAGAGGACCGCGCTCCATCTTCTCCATTACACCCTTCAGTATTGCAGGCATGAAGCGCATATCTATAGCACCGCCTACAACGGTATTGATGAATACGAGTTTTCCACCCCATTCCAGGTCAATCTCCTCACGGCTCTTGATGTTAATCTTCGTCTCAGTGCCGTTGACCTTGTATGTCGTTGGGTCAGGCATACCGTCGGCGTAAGGCTCTACAATGAGATGAACCTCGCCAAACTGTCCTGCACCGCCCGACTGCTTCTTGTGGCGGTACTCAGCCTGTGCGCTCTTGGTGATGGTCTCGCGGTAAGGGATACGTGGCTCAAGGTACTCTACGGGTATCTTGTCGATGTTCTCCAGGCGCCATTTCAGTGTACGCAGGTGGAACTCACCCTGTCCGCGAACGATGGTTTGTCTCAGTTCTTTCGACTGCTCTACGACCCACGTCGGATCCTCTTGACGCATACGTGTCAGCGCAGCCATCATCTTCTCCGTATCTGCTTCTTTGACGGCCTTGATGGCACGGGAATACTTAGGGTTAGGATACTTGATGAAGTCGAAGCGGTTCTCACAGTCCTTGCCATTGAGAGTATTGCCCGTCTTAACGTCTTTCAGCTTCACGGTGCAACCGATGTCGCCAGCCATAAGCTGGTCCACAGGCATACGGTTGGCACCGGCAGCGCAGAATATCTGTCCCAGTCGCTCCTTAGAGCCACGGTCAGCGTTGGTCAAGTCGTCACCGGGCTTTACGCTGCCGCTCATTACCTTGAAGTACTGCACCTCGCCAATGTGTGGCTCCACGCCAGTCTTGAAGAAATACAACGACTCTGGTCCGTTGCTGTCGATGGCCACTTCCTCGCCACGTGTGTTGTGTACCTTAGGCATCTCGTCAACAAACGGCACTACGTTTCCGAGGAATTCCATCAGTCTTCTTACGCCCATATCCTTGCCGGCGCATACACAGAATACGGGAAAGATAGAGCGTGTGACGAGGCCCTTGCGTATCCCCTCGCGCAGTTCGTCTTCGCTCAGCGTCTCAGTCTCAAAGAATTTCTCCATCAGTCCCTCGTCGTTCTCGGCGGCAGCCTCTACGAGTGCCTTGTGCATCTCCATCGCCTTGGCCTTCTCGCTCTCTGGAATATCCTCGATGGTAGGCGCACCTCCGCCAGGTCCCCATGAGTATTTCTTCATAAGCAGTACGTCGATAAGGGCGTTGAAGTCAGGACCTTCGTTCAGAGGATACTGTATAGGCACCACTTTTTGACCGTAAATTTCCTGCAGTCGTTCCAACGAGTTGTTGAAATCGCACTTTTCTGCGTCAAGCTGGTTTATGAGGAATATTACCGGTTTCTTCAGTTTTTCGGTGTAGCGGAAGTGGTTTTGTGTGCCCACCTCTGGACCGTACTGTCCGTTTATGAGCAGCACTGCTGTGTCCGTTACCTCAAGTGCCGTCAAGGCAGCGCCCACGAAGTCGTCAGACCCCGGGCAGTCGATGATGTTGAGCTTTTTATTGTTCCATTCTACATGGTAAACCGTGGAGAATACTGAGTATCCATACTCCTGCTCCACAGGGAAATAGTCTGATACGGTGTTTTTCTGCGTAATTCTGCCTCGGCGGCTGATGATGCCGGCTTCAAACAGTAGCGACTCGGTAAGTGTTGTCTTACCCGATCCGTCATTGCCAAGGAGGGCAATGTTCTTAATCTCATTTGTCTGGTACACTTTCATAGTATATTGTTTTATGTTAGCTATTGTTTAGTGCCTTCAAAAGTACAAAACTTTTCTTATATATCAAAGCTTTTCTTGATTTATTTAATATTTTTTAGTATTATGACCGATTTACTCATTATTTTTTAGTACCTTTGCACGTTGAAAGTAACAATATATGACTTGAAGGACATGATTCAGCGATTTTTTTCTCTCTTGCTCCTCGGAGCGTTGACTGCTATTTCTGCCTATGCTGACGACAAGGGTGTGACTATATACCTTACCGATGGTACGCATAAGCAGTACCGCATTTCTGACATTGACAGTATCGTCTATGACGAGTATTACGAAGAGGTGGAGCCGCAGTATCTCAATGGTCACGAGTATGTTGACCTCGGACTGAGCGTGAAGTGGGCAGCTTGCAACGTCGGAGCTGATTCTGCCTATCAGACCGGCTACTATATGGCGTGGGCTGATACCGTGGGATATGTTGACTATATGGTTGACGAACACGCATTTTCATACAGCACGTATAAGTATTGTAATGGCATGTCGAATACGCTGACGAAGTATTGTAGCAATGCCTATTACGGCTATGAAGGCTACACCGATGAACTCACCTCATTGCTTCCCGATGACGATGCCGCACTGCGCTATATGGGAGAGGGCTGGCAGACACCTACAAGAAAGCAGATGCTTGAACTGAAAAACAACTGCTACTGGTGCTATACCGACAATTATCGCAATACATCCGTGCCGGGTTACATTATATATAAGGTGAAAAACGATAATGACCGTGGCATCTATCCTGGCTCAGGCAAGGAACCTACAGCCAAATATTCGCTTCGCAACGTGCATATCTTCCTGCCCCTCGCTGGTTACAGAAGGGCAGAGGGTGGTCAGAATACAACAAATTTCGATGCTGACGGAGTATGGGCAAGGGGTAAGAGCGGACTTTATCTCACGGCCGACATTGATACAGGTTCGCCTGAATCCGCATATATACTCAATTTGAAATCGAATACGCTTGGAGTAAATTCAACTGGTGCCTACCGCTACTATGGTTGTACCGTCCGTGCGGTCTGTAGTCCCGAAGTAACTGAGTGAAAAACAAAGTCTTATGCGTGGTGTTGTAATCAGGTGCTGATTGTGCAGTAATCAGATAGCGATTACATTGTAATCGCATTGCTATTACAGCTTAATCAGATAGCGATTATCGTAATACTAAATATCAATAGAAAAATGAAGATAGATTTTGAGAAAGGCGGCGGACTTGTACCCGCCATAATACAGGATGCCGATACGAAAAACGTGCTCATGCTCGGCTACATGAATGAGGAGGCTTACCAGAAGACGCTCGATACGAAGAAGGTGACATTCTGGAGTCGCGGTCGCAAGTGCCTGTGGACGAAGGGCGAGACAAGTGGAAATTTCCTCGACCTCGTAAGCATCAAGGTAGATTGCGACAACGACACACTGCTTGTCAAGGTGCATCCTCATGGTCCTACGTGCCACACGGGGACTGACACCTGCTGGGGTGAGGAAAACGTATAGTTTGCTTCGCCAATTTCTATTCTTAGACTTATTCCTCAGTGACCTCAGCGAAAGGTTTCGTAGCAAAGAATTTCGCTATTTGAACTGTTCGTGCCAATGGCGGAATACTTGTAGGCCGTCCTGGCCAAATCGCTCCAGCGAGTGCAGAGCCTGTTCAAAGGTTTTCTGACGGTCAAGTTTCGTTTTTGAGAAGAACTTGTCAGCGTAGCATATCACCTGCTCCTCGATGGTTTCTGGTCTTAGGTCTTGCTCAGGCAATGGCAACCTTTGCTCACGAATGGCTTTTGCAGTCAGTCCTGTGCCGGTATGTCGGGCGCAGACGCGAGCGTAGTCGTGCAGCTCTTGCGAATATTCAAGGAGCATCTGTGCTCCGATCACGCCGTGACGCAGGTAATGCTCCGTACCATAGCAGTGGATTCCGGCAGCATCGCATCGTACAATGCCGATGTCGTGGAGCATTGCGGCAGCAAAGACGAAGTCTTCATCGCAGTGCAACTCTGGGTGAGCCTTGCATATATCTACAGCCAGTTGAGCCACGGAGCGGCTATGTACCAATAGTATGTTGCGCAACGCGTCGTTGTCGCCCAAGGGGTAATAGTGGTCTATTATCTTCTGATAGTCAATCATATCTTTCTTTGTCTTATAGCTTCATACATCAATATTGCTGCACTTACTGACACATTCAGCGAGTCAAGTCTGCCGAGCATGGGTATTCGTATGTGAGCGTCAGCCGCCTCGCGCCATTGACTCGTGAGCCCTGTAGCCTCCGTTCCCATTACGATTGCCGTAGGCTGCGTCATGTCTTGGTCGTAATACAGATGTGAGTCCTGTAACTGTGCGGTGAGTATCTGTACTCCATTCTCTTTCAGGAAACTGATACATGCTTCAGAAGTACAAGCAACGACAGGCACGGTAAATACTGCTCCTATGCTACTGCGAATTAAGTTGGGATTATACAAGTCTGTCAGTGGGTCGCATACAATCACTGCAGTTACTCCTGCTGCATCAGCTGAGCGGAGTATGGCGCCAAGGTTTCCCGGCTTTTCTACGCTCTCAAGCACTACATAGAGTGGCGATTGCGTAGCAGACTTACTGCTCAGTTCGTTGAGCGAAAGATGCCGTGTCTTAACGATGGCTATGATACCTTCGGTCGTTCCACGGTAGGCTATCTTCTCATAAACCTGTGATGACACTGTATATACGTGCACAGCATCGCCAAGTGCCGGCATTTCCTGTGTTACTTCTGACTCGAGTATAAACACCGTATCTACCTCATAGCCTGCAGTCATGCAGTGCATTAGTTCTCTACGTCCCTCAACTACAAACAGTCCCTCGCTGCGCCGTAGTGATGATTTCTGTTGCAGTTGCAGCAGATGCTTGATTTTCGGGTTATGTTGGCTTGTTATTGTTTCTGTAATCATGCTTTAACTTGACTTCACACCCCATGACGGGTGTTATGACTTTTTATCATCTGCAAAGGTAATGTTTTTTTATGAAACCTCCAAATATTATTTTGCCCTGCAGAAATCTTGGAAATAATGAAGTGGATAAATCTTTATGGTATTCTCTGCCGTTGCGGTGCTCAATCTTCCATTGTTTCTATATAGAAACTGACGGGACGGAAACCATCATTGCAGCTAATCATTGTAAACTCCTACATCCACTGATACATTGTTTTTTTCTGCATAGACGCGGCTTTGTTTTTTTTTTCGAAAAAAAAACCGTACCTTTGCAGACGATAATAAATGGAAAGATGAAGAAACTATTCACGATATTACTGGCTCTGCTGATGGCAAAGGCAGTCTATTCGCAGGGCAGTGCCAATGTGATACAGTCCCAGACAGATAAAACTAACTGCGTTATGGAAAAAAACAAGACATACATTTACAAATACCCTCGTCCGGCAGTCACTGCCGACTGTGTGGTCATGACTAACGAAGCAGAACCTAAGGTGCTGCTTATCCAGCGAGGTTTCGAGCCATATAAGGACTGCTGGGCTTTCCCTGGCGGATTTATGAATATGGATGAAACCGTGGAACAGTGTGCGGTGCGTGAACTGGAAGAGGAAACGGGTCTCCGTATCTCTGACATTCGGCAGATAGGTGTCTATTCCAAGGTTGACCGTGACCCGCGCGGTCGTATCATCACGGTAGCGTTTCTTGCCGTGGTTGATGAGCCAGTGAAAGTCAGTGGGCATGATGATGCCAGAAAAGCAGAGTGGTGGCCTGTCAATGCTCTGCCGCCGCTTGCCTTCGACCACGAAGATATAATGGCGAATGCAATAACTTTATATAAAGGTGGGTTCTATTGATTACCACCGTAATATTAAACTTAAAATGTGGGTTGACGAACTCCCTCTGGCTCCCTCGTTTCGCGAGGGAGAGCAATGTCATCTGTAAGACTGTCAGCGAGATGCTCTCGGCGACGTTATAGTCTGATACAACGCAGTGGTGCCATCAGCGTGGAGTTTCTCACTCCTTGCTGACGGCACCACCTTTGTGTTTTTTTATATATTAAAAATACCTATTGATTAACAAGAATTTAAAAGTGGAAACTTAAGTCAAAGCCGCACTGGAAAGGATTTCCCTGCTGTGCCATATAGACCTCACTACCTGTAGCCTTACTTGAGAATGCAAATGTGTTGTATTTACTGTCAGTAATGTTGCGTCCCCACAGGTTTAACTTACACAAACCAAAGTCTGCTGCTACATGTGCTCCCAACACAGCATAGAAATTCTGTGAATAGGTATTAGCATCATCCCACCATGTCTTTCCCCGTGCGTTCATGTTCATACCAATGGTCAGGCTCTTCAAGAATGACAGTTTCGTGTCAAACGTGTAATCGGCCATGGCAGACAGTGTGTGTGCTGGTACGTATGGTACTTTCTTGCCTTCGTAATCAATTTCCTCAGCATTCTTACTTGCACGGTTCTTGTATTCCTTGAAGGCTGCGTGAGTATAACCGTAACCCAGTGACCATGTAAGGTGATTTTCTACAGCACTGCCACGCAGCGTCATCTCCATACCGCAGCTGTAACTCTTGCCTGCATTCACCATCTTACGTCCATAGCCGTAGTCTTCTGTAAAAACAGAGAGTTGCTGGTTGCGAATCTGCATATAGAACACGTTTAGGTCGGCATGTATCCGGTTGTTGAACAGATTAGCATGTGTACCTATTTCATAGTTCCATGATTCTTCAGGTTTGAACTTGATGCCATCCAGAATGGTGGCGCAGTCTTCGCCACGGTGTTCCATGACAACTTCCTGCGCTCCGCCTTGCACTATGCCGATGGCTGTCTGCAAGTCTCCCTGTATGATATCACCAAACATCTGAATATTGAAGCCTCCGGCACGGTAACCTTTTGTTACTGTAGCATAGACATTGCTGCCGTTTCTGAATTTGTATGTCAGACCGAATTTAGGCAACAACTGACTAAAATCTGTCTTGCCTGAACTGATATAGTCTGTGTATATACGCTCAATTTTTGGTGTTACGCCCATGACTGAGAATATAGGACTCTGGCTTATGCCGCGTGCATCAAAATCTATCTCAGAATGAGTGTAGTCGTAACGCAAACCCACAGTAGCCGTAAGTTGCTCCGTCAGGTCAAAGTTTGACTCATGGAATATTCCGAAGTTGAACTGCGGTGTATGAAACAGACAGGGAATATTCATTGCCATATCAATATTGATGCCTCCACGGGCAGCAATAGCTGCATTAGCCTGTTCTACAGTCATGCCCCTTCCTGTCATACTGGAAATCATTGCGCCGGCAATCTGCTTTTCAAGCATTTGAGGAAAGTAACTGCCAAAAGTGTTTGGGGCATTGGTCTTCAGCCACTGATAAGAGCCAAACACGCCTGTGGTTCTGTGCCAACGACTCTGGTTCGTATTCTTGAACGTAAATTCCTGAGTCAGCACATTGCTCAGCTGCGACTGATCTACGACGATGAAATCGAGGGCAGAATAGTCATTATCCATCAGCAGATTGTCATTCAGATACTGATAACTGGTGTTGGAGTGCAGTTCAAAGCCTTTGGCGAGATACTTTATTGCCAAACCAGTGTTAAACATGTTACGCTTGTACTTGCCCTGATGGTTTTGGTCTGGAGATGTCAGTAGCTTGCCACTCTCTGGTTCAAGAACACCGTATGGATAGGCATGCTGTTTCACATACTGATAGTCTGCCATCCAGTCGAATGATAGTCTTTCGCAAGGCTGATACATCAGGCGCAGTCTGCCACCTGCCTCGTCCATATCATCGGCACGCTTGCCAGTCAATGTGTTTTTCCAGAATCCGTTGGTGCCGTCATAGAATGCGCCGATAGAGAATGCAAGTTTCTCGTTTATCTTATTATAATGGCTGACCTCTGCATTGCGATACATACGGGTGCCGAAGCCGAGTTTGACATCCGTACCCTGATAGTTCATTGGATTCTTGGTATATAGACGCACGATACCACCCTCAGAGTTGATGCCATACAGTGTTCCTTGCGGACCACGTAGCACGTCAACACGGTCTGTCTGCCACACATGACTATTGAAAGACGACTTGTTCATCAGTGGAATGTCATCTACATAGATACCCATTGACGGACTGTTTACGCGGGAACCGATGCCACGAACATATATAGATGATGTGAAACGTGCCCCGTAATCGGGCATTTCAAATGCAGGAATATAGTTGGAAATGTTGCGAAGATCACGGATTCCCAAGCTTGCCATATCCTTTCCTGACATAATGCTTGAGCTGACAGGTTGAAGTCGCAGGCTCTTGTACTCCTTATTACGTGATGCGACGATGACTTCATCCAGATTGTAAACACGTGATGTGTCAGCAAGTGCTCCTGACGTTTCGGCTTTTGCTGAGAAAATAGTTACAGCAAGAAGCATTGCCGTCATGATTGTTTTTTTTCTCATTTTTGATATTCTGACTTTATTATTCTTTTTACCATATCGTGATATGTTAATGAAGTCGGGTTTGGCTTCGTTCGGAAACTTGAGCATGGAATACAGGGAGTCTGTTACTATATTCTGTATTTCCTCATCGCTTTTCTCTATCATTTCCTGATGCTTGATACCTAAATAAAACAATTATACCTTTGCCCGCTTATTTCTAAAGGCGGTGCAAAGGTATAGAGGTATTCTTAAACTTCGCTTAAGATTTGCTTAAGATTTCATGTTGCAACCTAAAATTCTGTATTTACAGGTATGCGCAACTCGGAGATGATACCATTGATGTCTAAAGTTAAGATAAAATGACGCATAGTAAGGCGTGATGTGATATTGAGCACACCTGGCTGAGTAAACGGCAGAAGTGATTCTATTATGCCGTCCAGCATCTTACGAAGTGCTTCTGATTCCAATGTCAGTTCGCTGACAAATGGCGTTAGGTGCAGTTGCGGTACCAGACCGCTGGAGGTCAGTTCTACTTCGTGGCTGCGTAGCCAGTTTGTAAAGAATGATTGCAGATTGATGGCATAGTGTGTCACCTTCTGGTCGATGCGCAGTATCAGTCCTACACCGCGTATAGCCTCAATGGGACGCTTGGATGTCCATCCCAACTTGCGTCGTAATGCGTGAAGATGCACATCTATCGTGCCCGTGTCATACTGGAATTGTGCTCCCCATATATATTCGAGCAGTTCTTTGCGCGTACAGATGCGGTTGGCATGGGCTGAGAGATAATCAAGCAGTCCATATTCAAGTCCGGTCAGGTGTATATGTTTGTCACCCTTGCGTACAATACGTGCCTTGCGGTTAATCGCTATATCGTCAATAATCTGTGTGAACATCTTGTCGGTCGCTGGTATTTTTGTAAGTGCAAATAAACTCTGTATGTGTTATGTTTCGCCAGCTATAGTAGCACTGCGTGGCGAAGTAGATGACACTGCCCACCTGCTCGGCTGTCTGTAGTCGTGAGGTGTCGCTTATCAGTGTCTCGCCACGGGTCAATGCTGAGGCTTCTATCAGCAGTTCTGCAAACCATACCGCGCAGCCAAGTCTTGCACCCTTTCGAGTGCAAAATTACAAAAATATTCCGAAATAAACATCATATTAATTTAATAAAATAAATACAAGCTTCTTCATGTTAGTTATCTATCCTGTCATAAGATGTATGCTTTCCTCAAACTTTTCCCTAATAAATCATAAATTCCAAGGCGGATTCATCCCGCTTTGGGATTTTTTTTGTACCTTTGCAACCTAAGATATGTTATAACAAACTAATTATGAAACTGCTATTGAAAATATGCTGTGTATCAGCGATGCTCCTCGGTTGCTGGGACACTATCAAGGCTGATACCATCCCCACCGTGACGTGGGACAGCAAGAGTCTGCTGATAGACGGGCGGCGCGTCTGTCCCGTGATGGGCGAGATACACTATTCGCGCATCCCCGCCGACGAATGGACTGCCGAGGTCAGAAAGATGAAGGAAGGCGGCGTGACGATCATTGCCACCTACGTATTCTGGAACCATGTGGAGGAGCAGGAGGGCATCTTTCGCTGGGACGGACAGCGGTCGCTACGCCAGTTCCTTGAGGTGTGCAAGCAAGAGCAGATGCCCGTCGTGCTGCGCTTAGGCCCGTTCTGCCACGGCGAGGTACGCAACGGAGGACTGCCCGACTGGCTCTTTGAGAAAGGATGCCGTCTGCGTTCCACCGACCTACGCTTCTTGAATTTCGTAGAGCGACTCTACCGTCAGATTTTCACACAAGTACAGGGACTGCAGTGGAAGGATGGCGGTCCAGTTATAGCGGCACAGTTTGATAATGAGTATCGTGGCAGCGGCGACTACCTGATGGCATTGAAGAAGATAGCCCTGCAGATAGGTTACGACCTGCCTTTCTACACTCGCACAGGATGGCCGGAACTATCCAAGCCAGTGCCTTTCGGCGAGATGCTACCCCTCTATGGCGACTATGCCGATGGTTTCTGGGATAAGGACATCAAGGAGGGGGCAGGCAACTACTACAAGGCGTTTAACTTCAAGGCTTTCCGCTCATCGACAGCCATCGGCACAGACCTCCTTGGCAAGCAGGAAGAAAAGATAGGCAAGGGCGATGCCGACTACCCTTATTTCACCTGCGAACTGGGTGGCGGCATGGCCACAGCCTATCACCGTCGGCCTTATGTCTATCCAGAAGATGCCTACTCGATGGCAGTGTGCAAATTAGGTAGCGGCTCAAACCTCTTAGGCTACTATATGTACCACGGCGGCACCAATCCTGAGGGTGTCCTTCATACGATGAACGAGTGTCAGACATCGCCCGGGACTGCCAACAATGACCTGCCCGTATGTACCTACGACTTCCAGGCTCCTCTTGGCGAATTTGGTCAGACCTACCCACAGTACTACCTGCTGCGACCCCTCCACCTGTTCATGCACGACTGGGGCGAGACGCTCGCCCCGATGGAGGCCTCATTCCCCGCTCCGCAAGACTTAAAGAAAGGCGAGGACACACAGTTGCGTTGGAGCGTAAGAACCTCACAACCTCACAACCTCACAACCTCACAACCTCAATCCGGTTTCATCTTCATCAACAACTACGAGCGTTTCTGTCAGCTCTCCGACAAGAAAAACGTAGAACTGGAGGCCTGCGGCGTGAAGTTGCCGAAGATGACCGTCCCAAGCGGTTGCATAGCAGTCTTACCTGTCAACGTGGACGGCATACGTTATGCTACAGCACAATTGGTGGCTTGCCGCGATGGCAAGACATACTTGATGCAGATACCAGGCATACCCACCACCATCAGCCTGCAGAACGGAAAGACACTGAAAAACCTAAAGCCACGTGGCACAGAGAAACCCGTATATGGCAACCTCTACCTCATCACCAAAGACGAGGCTGAGCACCTGTTCTTAAATGAAGAACTAAGAATTAAGAATAAGGAAATTCCTACCATGCGCCAGTCTGAGGATGGAATGGCGGCAACAAACTCTAAACTCTACTCTCTACACTCTAAACTTGTAAAGAAGGCAGGTTCGCTGCGCTCCATCGTGAAAGGCAAAGCCAAGGTGGCTGCCGCGCCGACCGAAGAGCAGTGGGAGCAGGCTGCCGTCTATAGCATCACATTACCCAGCGATTCTTCACTCTTCACTCTTCACTCTTCACTACTAAGCATCGAGTATCAGGGTGACTGCGCCCGACTATATGCTGGCGGCAAACTCGTGGCAGACAACTTCCAGTATGGCCGACCATTCCTCTACGGTCTCTGGCGACTGCCGCAAGGCACCACCGAACTGGAACTCCGCATCCTGCCTATGCAGGAGAACGCCCCCGTCTATCTGCCACGTGAGGCCGACAAGACCTTGGGAGAAAACGTTAAGAGTATCAAAATCATTCCATGCAGATAACCTGACGCAAAGAACTTCAAACATATTTAACCCACCTTAAATCATAAATCCCAAGGCAGAATTGCTCTGCTTTGGGATTTTCTTCGTAGCTTTGCAGCAGAACCTTAAATAACGTGAGTTCGATGATATGTTTGTGTGCATGAAAGTGATAGTAGGGCTTTGTCTTGCTGGTAAACAATCTTTCTGGATGGCATTATCATGATATGCCTTTTTGAAAAGTTGCAAAATAGTGGTGTTTTTGTAAAAGTGCAATTTTTTCGTTTTGCTGAGTTCTCATTTTTATTTATCTTTGTATGCCGTTTTATATTTACGTGCAATAATGTTTATATACTAATCAATCACACAATAATGAAGAAAATCGTAATGACGTTGATGGCTCTTGTGAGCCTGCTGACTGTGAAAGGTCAGAACCCTTATCTGCCGTTGTGGGAGCATCTGCCCGACGGTGAACCCCGTGTTTTTGAAGATCCTGACAACCCAGGAAAGTTGCGTGCCTATATCATAGGCTCACACGACGTGACTTATTCCGCTTATTGCGGTCCCGACATACGCATGTGGTCGGCACCGGTTGAGGATTTGTCGCAGTGGCGCGACGAAGGTCCTATATTCACATGGTTTGTAAACGGACAGTGGGACACGATGTTTGCACCCGACTTGGTGGAGACGGTTGACAAGACGACTGGAAAGAAGACTTACTGGCTCTATCCACATTCGCGCGGATGGCGCCGCGTGGCTATGGTATGTAAGGGCGACCGTCCTAATGGTCCGTTCACACCTGTGAACCTGACCGCCGACGGTACGCAGTGTCTGCCTGGCTCACTAATTGACTTTGACCCTTCGGTTTATATTGAGAATATCACAGACAAGAAGGACAAGGACTATGACAAGGGCTTCCGTGCATACGTGTTCTATGGTTTCCAGCACTCTACAGCCTGCGAACTTGACCAGAATACGATGTACAGCAAGCGTCCCGGCACTGAACTGATAGATCCGTTCATCCCTGCCAGCAGCCGCGACGGCAGACTGCTCGACAAGGAGGGAAGCGAGTATAAGGCTCTCTACAAAGGCCAGAACCCGCTCGACTTCAACTTCTTCGAGGCTTCGAGCATCCGCAAGGTGGGCAACAAGTACGTGATGGTGTTCTCTGGCTACAGTGGACAGGAATATGGTCTCGGTGCTACTAATAGTGCTCTGCGTTATGCTTTCGGTGACTCTCCGCTCGGTCCTTGGCGCTCAGGAGGCGTGCTCGTTGATTCGCGCGGCGTGGTGCTCAACGAGGATGGTTCAAAACTCATCACCACCAATGCCAGCCACAACACCCACGGCTCACTGCAGGAAATCAACGGGCAGTGGTATGTGTTCTACCACCGTCCGCCGCGCGGTTTCGGTAATGCACGTCAGGCTATGGTGGCACCAGTGAAGATTACGTGGGACAAAAAGCCAGTTGCTCAGGGCGGTAAGGTGACAATAACCGGCTATGACCCATTTGTCAAGGATAATGTATGGACAGCCAAGGCCGGCGATGGCAATGAATATACTGGTGCTGAAGTGACCAGTGAAGGTTTTCAGATCTTCGGACTGCCGCCATACGATTATTATTCTGCAGGTATCGCCTGCTTCATGTATGGTCCTAACAGCAACAACTGGATGCAGGACAACCATGATGTATGGAACAACTCCATGGACTTGGCCGGCATACAGAATGGCGGCATCGTAGGTTTCAAATACTTCGGCTTCGGCGGACTGGCACAGGACACCAAGGGTGTGAAGGCTTTTGAGGGAACGAAGAAGGGTGACCACACCATGATTAACCTCTACCTGACACGTAGCGGCAAGGGTGCCTTCAAGATTCACATAAAGCTTGACGACCCATGGAAAGGACAGGAAATTGGCGTCATTGACGTACCTGCACAGGCAGGCTATGGCATCGTAGGTTGCGAGGTTCCTGAAGTAGAGGGACTCACCGGCAAGCACGCCATATACCTTGTGGCTGAAGGTCCGGAGGTGCAGCAGCCAGAACAGCCGCAGCGCGGTCAGTGGGGTCAGCGTCCGCAGCAGCCACAGCGTCCGCAGGGATTGTTTGACCTGCACGGCATCCGTTTCTCGAAGGGTGTAGGTGCTCCTGCTCCTATCGTGCCTCAGGTTACTATATATGCCGACGGCAAGAAGCTGAACATCCCGGCACAGCCAATCCGCTCTACCAATCAGAACGGCTATACCGACCAGGTACGTTATCAGGTATATGCACCGCTGAAGAACAATACGAAGGTGGAGGCAGAGTCAAATGTTTCAGGCGTTAAGTTTGAGATTAGTCCTGTCACTGCCGGCCGTGCCACGGTGAAGGCTACATACAATGGTAAGGAAAAGATATTCCTTATTAATTAATCAATAAGCAGAGATGTGGAATGTACTATATAAATACTGTGTAGTTGCCGCAATGTTTACAGTAGGTTCGTTGGGAACGTATGCCGAAAACGTGTCGTCGCCCAATGGCAGACTGACGGCAACCACCAGTGGTGCCACGCTGAACATCAGTTACAACCATAAGCATGTGCTTGAAATAGCAGATGCGGTTGCAGCTGATGCTCAGCTTGCTTTTGTCCGTCAGATAAAAGATGATTACCAGATGCTGACGGGTAAGCGCTCGCACTGTGTCAACGAAGCTAAAGAATACCGTTGCGGCAATATGCTGCTGCGACTATATGACGACGGTATTGCTTTCCGTTATGAATCCAGTGAAAGTGGGGTGGGGAAGCAACCTGCCTATCGCATACCAGAGGGCACTCGACGATGGATGCAGCAGTGGTGTGACTCTTATGAAGGTTTCTTTCCGCTGTCAACGACATATAAGGTCGCTCCCGTGCCATCATATAGTGGTATATCCAAGTCTGCCGAGGGTTGGAACAACCGCTGGGGCTATCCAGCATTGCTGGAACCACAGAACGGCGTGTTCGTGCTGATAACAGAAGCAAATATTGAGCATGGGCAAAGCGCTTCTTGCCTGATGAATGACGGTGAGTTGTTTCGTATTACTCCTGCCGCTTTAAATCCTCAGTCTTCTGTTGCCAAAACTGACCATACGCCGTGGCGTGTGGCTGTCATCGGACAGTTGAAGGATATCGTGGAATCTACGTTGGTAACAGATGTCAGCAGACCATCACAGATTCCTGATGCAGGATGGATACAGCCGGGTGTGGTGTCGTGGATATATTGGGCATATAATCATGGTTCCAACGATTATGATATCATCAGAAAATATGTTGACTTGGCTTCAGCTCTGCATCTGCCTTATGTGTTGATTGATGCTGAATGGGACGAGATGAGGGACGGCAAGACCATTGAGGATGCCGTAAATTATGCTAAGGAGAAAGGCATAAAGCCTCTTATATGGTATAATTCTTCGATAGGGTGGGTTGACGGTGCACCCACACCTAAGTTCAGGCTGAACAAACCTGAAGACCGTGAGCGTGAGTTTGCATGGTGCGAGAAGATTGGCGTGGCAGGCGTGAAGATAGATTTCTTCTCAGGCGACGATCAGCGTAACATGGACTATCAGCTCGACCTCTTGGAGAGTGCGGCACGTCATCATCTGTTGGTCAACTTCCACGGTGCCACCATACCGCGTGGATGGCAGCGCACTTGGCCTAACCTGATGTCAACAGAGGGCGTATATGGTGCCGAGTGGTATAATAATGTAGGCACATTCACAAACAAGGCTGCCTGTCATAATGCCACACTGCCATTTACACGCAATGTCATAGGTCCGATGGACTACACACCGTGTGCCTTCAGCGACTCGCAGCATCCGCATATCACCACCCATGCCCATGAACTGGCACTCACGGTTGTCTTTGAGAGTGCCCTGCAGCATCTGGCAGACCGTCCGGAGAGTTTCCTCGCACAGCCAAAGGAGGTGCAGCAGTTCTTTGGCGCATTACCAACCGTGTGGGATGAGACACGCTACGTCAGCGGATACCCAGGCGAGAGCATAGTATTGGCTCGCCGCAATGGAAATACGTGGTATGTTGCGGGCATAAACGGTACTGATGAAGAGCGTTCGCTTGAAACGCCACTGAGCTTCATCCCTGATGGAAAGATGACACTCTATGAAGATGGTAACCCGTGGAAGGTAACAGACTCTGTTAAGTTGCCAAAACATATTACTTGTAAGGCGCGTGGCGGCTTTGTAATGGTGGTAAATAAATAGGCATCTGATTACGTTGTAATCGCTACCTGATTAGGTTGTAATCGCTACCTGATTAGGTTGTAATCGCTACCTGATTGCAGTGTAATCAGCACCTGATTACGATGTAATACCTATGCAATCACATTCCAAGGGCTGTTTTTCATCTAAATAACATCGTAGGCAGTGCCGTCTGAAACTCTATTTTGAGTTTTCAGACGGTATTTTTCTTCGTGACACTCTTTAAAGGAAAAAAGCCACATCACTTGTCAAAGTGTCACTTAGTTAAACTGCACTATTTTGCCCCTACTTTTGGTTTTGGGGTGTATTTTGGATAATTTCTTATGTTTTTTGCCCCTACTTTTGGAATTTATTTATAACTTTGCACCCACAACAACAAATAGAACAATAAAAATTATAAGTATTATGAGAAGAATATTCTTAACTATCATCGCCACTCTGATGGCGTTTGGCTACAGCTGGGCTGGCGACTACGAACAGTATTACCAAAACCTGCCCACGAAGGTGACGCCTGTCACCACGTTCTCATTGCCTGAGAATCAGGTGTCACTGACAGACTTTGGAGGCAT
>CAMNCV010000147.1 GCA_946534585.1 uncultured Prevotellaceae bacterium | reverse complement strand
GTAAATGGTGCCGATACCGATGGCGCACGCTTTGCCATAGCCACCAAGAGCAAGCCGTCAAACATCGGCTCTGCCACCAAGACCTACGGTGCCGGCTCGTACACGGGCATCACCGTATATGAAAATGCACTCTGCTATAACGGCATATACTACTGGTATGACGAGAACCTCGTGGTGTTAGGCAATGAGGATGCGGGTAACGACGAGCTTGTCAGAACAAACACCACCACAGATAACCGTAACGTGGTACTCGCTGGCCGCACCCTCTACAAGGACGGCTCATGGAACACCATCTGCCTGCCATTTAACGCCATCATTAAAAGCGAAAACCATCCACTCTACGGAGCCGTAGCAAAGAAACTGACCAATGCAACCGTAAACGGCACAACGCTGACGCTTACCTTTGGCTCTGAGAGTACCGACTGGCTGCAGGCCGGCGTGCCCTATATAATAAAGTGGGAAGAAGAAGGTGAGGATATCGTCAATCCCGTGTTTACCAACTGTCAGATAACCGCCTCTACGCCAGAGAACAAGAGTTTCACGAGCGAAGGCAGCACCGTGGAGTTTGTAGGCACATACTCACCGGCAGCACTTGCGCCAAACACCACCTCAAACCTCTTCTTAGGCTCAGGCAACAAACTGCGCTACCCTACGCAGGAGGGCTACAAAGTGAATGCCTGCCGTGCTTACTTCAAAATCACGAGGAACATAGAGCAGGGCAACGACGTGGACGATGAAGCCAAGGCATTCACTGCGCTCATCCTCGACTTCGGCGACGGCGACATAGAGGAGACGGCAACGGGAATAACAACAACAGATTGCACGGATTACACGGATTCATCAGCCTTCGGCTGGTACGGCATCGACGGTCGTCCGCTCAGCGGCAAGCCTACCGCCAAGGGAATATATATCCATGGCGGCAAGAAGGTAGTGGTAGATTAAGTAGTCAGTAGTTAAGAAGTTAAGTAGTTAAGACAATACACTTGTCAGCTTGACACGTAATGTCTTAACTCCTTAACTCCTTAACTCCTCAATAAACATTAACTCCTTAAATTTCCAAAAAGCAAAACAAATGAAAAAGAAAGAATACATAACCCCCGGTATAGAGCCCCTGTCACTTCCAGTAGCATCCCTGCTGGCAGGCAGCATAGAACAAGTGCAGAGCAGCGCGGGCATACAAGGCGAAGTGACCGGCAGCAATGAGCCGGCGCGCGCCAAGGACGCATCCTTCTGGAACAGCGACTGGCAGGAATGATTTGATGACATAAAGCATACTATAAATCCCCCGCTGATTACCAGCGAGGGATTTATAGTATTTACCTATGACAAGGGGGGGCAGTGGCTTATTCATCTGATATTCGGGATTATGTAATTTTACATTATGTATTTTTGCATAATGCAAAATTACATAATTAAATCTTAACGTGCAAGTTTTTTGAGTATAAAAGCATCATCGGGCTTATTATATCCTAATTTTTGTAGGAATTTATAAAAAAACGTGGCATAACTATGTCGGTGTTTCATAGAAAAGTAGTAACTTTGCACTGCGAATAACGAATTATACACTATGAACAACGAACAAGTTAGCGGTAAGCTGCTGATATTCTCCGCACCGAGCGGCAGCGGCAAGTCAACAATAATAAACTGGCTGATGCAGGAGCATCCGGAACTCAACATGCACTTCTCCATCAGCTGTACCTCACGCCCTCCGCGCGGACAGGAGCAGAACGGTGTGGAATACTTCTTCCTCACGCCGGAGGAGTTCCGTGAGAAGATACAGCGTGACGAGTTCGTGGAATACGAAGAGGTATATCAGGACCGCTACTACGGCACGCTGAAGTCGCAGGTAGAGAAACAGCTTGCGGCAGGCGAAAACGTAGTCTTCGACGTTGACGTACACGGAGCCATGAACATAAAGAAGGCATACGGCGACCGTGCCCTCAGCCTCTTCATACAGCCCCCATCAGTAGAGGAGCTGCGCCGCCGCCTTAACGGCAGAGGCACGGATGCCCCCGAGGTGATTGAGCAGCGCATAGCCCGTGCAGAATACGAACTGGGGTTCGCCGACAAGTTTGACACTGTCGTAATCAATGATGACCTTGAAACGGCTAAGGCCGAGGCGTATAAAGCCATTAGCGATTTCACGAAGTAATACGCTGACTATCAGCATACTGTAATCGCTTAGCGATTAGGTTGTAATAGCATACTGATTACCTGGTAATCAGATAGCGATTACACAATAATCAGATAGAGATTGCGATATAATCAGATAGAGATTACTTTATCAACTCTATGAATTATTCAGAACTTGAAAATAAAAAGGTTTGTGTGCTGCTGAGCGGTGGTGTTGACAGTTCGGTGGTAGTGCATGAATTGTGCTCACACGGACTGCACCCGGACTGCTTCTATATCAAGATAGGACCAGAGGAAGAAGAAGAGTGGGACTGCTCGTCAGAGGAAGACCTTGAGATGGCACAGGCCGTGGCTCATAAGTATGGACTGCGGCTTGAAGTTGTAGATTGCCACAAAGAATATTGGGATGAGGTCACGCACTACACGATGGAGAAGGTAAAGGCGGGTTTTACGCCTAACCCCGACGTGATGTGTAACAGACTGATAAAGTTCGGTGCTTTTCATGAGAAACGTGGCCACGACTACGACTTTATAGCAACGGGACACTACGCACAGACAGAAACCGACAACGACGGACGAAAATGGCTTATCACTTCGCCAGACCCCGTGAAAGACCAGACGGACTTTCTTGCGCAGATCTACGACTGGCAACTGCGTAAAGCCATATTCCCCATAGGGCATTATCAGAAGGACGAGGTGCGCGTGATTGCTGAGCGTGAGCACCTTATCAATGCCAAGCGCAAGGATTCGCAGGGCATCTGCTTTCTGGGCAAGATAAACTACAATGACTACCTGCGCCGCTATCTCGGCGAGAAACCAGGTCTTGTCATTGATATAGAAACAGGAAAGAAGGTAGGTATGCACAAGGGACTGTGGTTTCACACCATAGGTCAGCGCCACGGATTGGGATTCGGAGGCGGACCTTGGTTTGCTGTAAAGAAGAATTTGAAGAAGAACATATTATTTGTAAGCCACGGCTACGACCCAGAGAAAGCCTACAAACAAGAGTTTCTCATACACGATATGCACTGGCTGACAGCTTCATTTGAGGAAAGCAGAGCAGAAAAGGACGAGCGGGGAGCATACCCCATCACCTTCAAGATACGCCATACGTCAAGCTATCTGCAGGGCACGTTGCTGCCACAGCCTGACGGTATATACAAAATAAAAGCAGAACAACCCATACACGGCGTAGCCCCGGGGCAGTTCTGCGTTATCTATGATGCCAGCCACCACCGTTGTTATGGCTCTGGCGAAATAACAATATAATTGCTAGCTATACCAATCCCTCTGGTATAAGGAGCTTTACAGTACGCTCCGTCGTATCAACCTCCTGTATCAGCTCTTCAGATGCAGGGAGCAAAGCGCCGTCAGTAAGCTCAAACATTATGTTTATCGTCTGCTCGTCAACGTATGCAATCTCACCTACCGCTTTGCCATCGGCAGCGTTAATCACACTGTAACCGGCAAGCTGAGCATACGACAGTTCGTCGTCTTCGCTTTGCTCCGCAAGCGAATGAGGGAAATAGACATCAATGCCCGTGAGTTCGCGTGCCCGCTCCTGCGTGTCAATGCCTTCAAACTTTATCAATACCGTTTCGTCAGTCTTGAAGCGATACTCCTCCATGAAGAACGGAACCATGATGCCGTCAATCTCAAGCACGAGGTATTCTGCATCCACACGGTCAAACACATCGTCGCTAATCTGTACCGACAATTCGCCTTTCAGACCGTGAGCACGACCTATACGTCCTATCTTATATACTTCCTCCCGTCGTATCATTGTCTTGTAATCTTAGCACCGAGAGCATTCAGGCGACCCTCTATATCCTCATAGCCACGGTCTATCTGCGCTATATTGTTAATCTGCGATGTACCCTCCGCCGACATGGCTGCGATAAGCAATGCTATGCCAGCACGTATGTCAGGGCTTGACATACGACCTGCGCGCAGACGTATCTTGTGGTCATGACCGATTACTACTGCACGGTGAGGGTCACAGAGTATTATCTGTGCGCCCATGTCAATGAGTTTATCTACGAAGAACAGGCGGCTCTCGAACATTTTCTGATGGAAAAGCACTGAGCCTTGCGCCTGTGTGGCTACCACGAGCAATACGCTGAGCAAGTCAGGCGTAAGCCCTGGCCACGGGGCATCAGCCAATGTCATAATTGTTCCGTCAATGAACGAATCTATCTGATAATGCGAATGATGCGGAATAAACAAGTCATCGCCATCCTCTATTATCTGCACGCCAAGTCGGCGAAACGCATCAGGTATGATACCGAGGTTGCGTATGGATGCATCCTTTATGCGAATACCATCGCCTACCATGGCTGCCATGGCAATGAAGGAGCCTACCTCAATCATATCAGGAAGCAGACGGTGCTCCGTTCCGTTCAGTTCCCCTACCCCATCGATTACAAGCAGGTTGCTACCAATGCCCGAAATCTTAGCACCCATGCGGTTAAGCATTCTGCAGAGTTGCTGTATGTAAGGCTCGCAGGCCGCGTTATATATCGTGGTTTGTCCCTCAGCCATTACTGATGCCATGATGATGTTGGCAGTACCCGTGACAGATGCTTCATCCAACAGCATATAACAACCCTGCAGTTTGTCAGCTTTCAGTTCATAGACATCGCGACCCGTAACACGGTTATATACTGCTCCGAGCTTATGAAAACCTAAGAAATGAGTATCGAGACGACGTCGTCCTATCTTATCACCGCCCGGCTTGGCTACCGTAGCCTTACCAAAACGCCCGAGCAACGGACCAATCATCATAACAGAGCCACGCAATTGTGCACATTTCTGTACGAACTCATCGCTCGACAGGTAATCCAAGTCAAGTTCATCAGCCTTAAACGAATATTCGCCCTTTGCGCATTTGTTTACCTTTACGCCTATGTCACGAAGCAACTGTATGAGGTTGTTCACGTCGAGTATATCAGGTATGTTGCTTATTGTGACTTCGTCCTTGGTAAGCAACGTGGCGCATATCACCTGCAGGGCTTCATTCTTTGCGCCCTGTGGCGTTATCTCTCCTTTGAGGGCATGGCCTCCTTCAATTACGAAACTTTCCATCGTCTCACTTCTTTCTTTTCTTCTTTTTACCAGCATTACCACCCGAAGTCTCAAACTTCAATTCCTGCGGCATCACCTGAATGACACCATCAGTGAAGCGTGCAAGGTCTGATGCTACCTTCTCTTTATCTACTGTTGCCATTCCCCACATCTGCAAACTGCGATACATCTGTGCAGCTGTGATGTTTACCAGAGCATCGCGCTGGGGACCTTCTGGCATGCTCTTCAACTGTTCGAACATCTCAAAGATAAGACGTCCGTAGTGACGCACGGGCATACGGCGCATGTTGCTGTATGGTATATTATCCGGTCGCTGAGCCATTTTGTCCTCATACACTATCTCGACAGGATAATCTATATCGAGCTTGAAATCGCTCATCAACGCAAGGTGATACCACAACACCGGCATACGGTCTTTCTGGCTCTGCGTGCTCGGTATGGCGCGACGCATCACCGTGATTATCTCCTCTGCACACTTCTGCCGCTCACGCTTCGTAGGCAAAGCCATACACATCTCTACCATCTGCTGTATGTTACGGCCGTAAGCCATAAGGCGAAGTTTTTCGCGCGTGGTGTTGTAATCAAGTCCTTCTATATTCATAGCGGTCATTGCTTTAATAAGTCTTTGGGTTTCTTTGCCTGATACTCCTTCAGATAGTCAGGCACGAAGTATGCCACATCTTCCGTCTGCCCGTCGCGGAAGCGTTTGTCTGCTATCGGCAGCATATACTTTGCCAATGGTTCTACATTATCTATATAGCGAGCATTGGGATGATTTATCACCTCACGGCATTTCATAGCACCGTTGCCAAAGAAATAAACCTTGTGTCTGTCAAGGTATTCCCTATACACATCAGCATCCACCACATCGGCTTGTGCATCCCTTACCACTTTCAGCGAACGGTCATATATGGCAGCAAATACCTCCATACGACGTGCATCTATCATCGGGCAGAGCAATGCGTCATCTGTCAACTCCTCGGTGATATTCTCGCTCACGCCTTCTACCCAAGTACTGCAGCGTATTCGGTCGCTGAGCAATACCGGCACGCACAGTAATTCAAGAGTAGGCACGCTGATTAACTTCGCATCACCGCCATAGCATATTCCCTTTGCCATCGACACACCTATGCGCAACCCAGTGTACGACCCCGGACCACTGCTTACACTGACTGCGTCAAGTTTCACGGGGTGTCCGTCATCCAATCCCTGCGGTGACTGAAGTTTACCCAATGCTTCATCAACGAAGCCACCAAGCTTTTCTGCGGCATTACTGCCTTTACCATCACCATGGTCTTCCTTTTCATAAAGCAGGAAACCATCCTTACTCAATGCAACGCTCGATACGTTAGTACTCGTTTCTATATGTAATATACAAGCCATCTTGTAGTCTATTTTATGCAAAGTTACTAACTTTTCTTGAAACAAGCAAATATCCCACAGTTTTTCTTTTGCTCTCCATGAATCGATAGCTTATTATTCTTACTCTCAATGAACTGTTAGTTTATTATTTGTTGGGATAATAATTTATAAGCAGAGGCTT
>CAMNCV010000146.1 GCA_946534585.1 uncultured Prevotellaceae bacterium | reverse complement strand
CTTGATTACTCTTCTAACAATGTAAACATGGGTACTGTCACCGACGATAAGAATGCCGAGAAGAAAGAACTGGGATATTCGTTCGATAACGGTGTTACTGTAATGCTTACTGCTAAGCGTAAGAGATACAATGAACTGGATTATTGGATTGACGGCTCTGGCAACAAGATTTATCCTAACGGAAAGTATCAGCGTGTTGGTAGCGAGACTGTTTCTGACTTTGGCAACGGTGTGACACTTGCCGGAATCGAATATAAGACAGTGACAAATGAGGAAGACTCTTGCTATACCTTGTCATTCATTATCGGTAAGTCGTTCAAGCTTCAGGCTGTATTCAAGGAAAAGACTTCATATACGGTAAGTTTCCGTATTCCAGACAATATTACAACTGAAGGCGCAATCCTGCCTCAGCAGAAACTGGAGGCAACGGAAAGGTTCGTATTGCCAGATTACAACTACAACTTGTATTATGCCGGTCACACTCTGAAGTACTACACTGAGATTGATGTGCCTGACGTGCATTATGAGTTCGGACACTCATATCCTCTTACGCGTGATATGACCCTCATACCAGTATTCACTGTCAATGAAATGGCACTTACCGAGGTTCAGGCTTCCGAAGGAGTTACTGCTACATGGAAGCTTGCATCATTGCCAACAGTCAACTATACCTCTGCTGCTGGTATTGTCGTGACACAGGTAGCACTGGATAAGAACAATACTATTGATGTGAAACTGGATATAGCCAAAGTAAATAAAGCCAGCGTGGTTACCACAAATGGTGAGTGTGCCGTGAGTGCTGATGCTACATTATCTGTTCCTACTACAAGTAATTGCGTGATAGCGGTGCAGAATATTGCGGGCGTTGACTTCATAGCTGGTGATGTAGATATAGCAGGTGCTACGACATTGATTGGTAACAATATCAGTACACCTTATACAGGCGATGCTTCTACGCAAAATATAGTGTTTAAGAAGGCCGCAAAGATACAGAACGTATCAGTGACGTATAAGCCGCTTGCTGATAATGCAGTCCTTTCTGGTGTGAAGATTGGAACGACATCGATTAGTGCAGATGAGTTGACTACGCTTAAGAATGAGCTTGAACTGTCTTATGACTATGCTGCTTCTTCTGTATATAGTGCTAATGACGCGATGCCAGAAGTCACTGCTACGGCAGACAATGGCACTGTTGTAGTGACCGCTGCTACGGCTGCTAATCCTGAGGCTTTGATACTGCTGAAGAATAGTGCTGGTGTGGTTAAGGCTACATATACCATTCTGTTCAACCTGACAGGTAAGACAGCACCAACGCTGACCACTACAAAAGTAAATGCAACGGAGGTAGCAGGAGGCACTGTAGAAGGTAAGCAGGCAGTGACGGGTACGGTTACGCTCACGTTCGACCATGCTATGAAAGCAACGGATGTGGAGTCTTCTGAACTCGGACAGACGCTCACTTCTCGTGTGTCAGGGCGTACCATTACGCTCTCATACTGGCGACTGAGCAACAATAAGCCATATACGCTTACTATTCCAGCAAACACCTTTACTGATGTATATGGAGTAAAATATGCTTCTGACATCAAGGTTACATTCACTACTGAGGCTGTAGCCTCTGTTGAACCGAAGTATTTTGACTTCGTCGTTACCAAGAGGTTTGTATGGAATAGCGAGACACAGACAGCCAGTGATACCGTGCTTGTGGTTCCGGAGGATGTTATTGCAAACCTCGACTCTCTCCATATACATCACGGTACGCTTGAAGAGGGTACTGACCTCGCAAATGCTAATGGTGGCGCTTCTCGCTTCCGCATCTTCGTACCAAATGGCGAATACTCTATGCGTGGTAATTCTGCAGGCTCGTTCACTAAGATACCTACAACGAAATTGGATGAAAAAAATACTACCGCTGTATACGGAAAGAACGGTACAAGTGCAGGAGTTATATCATTGAGTATGTCAGACTATGACAATGGTGGTAAATACTACACAGGACGTACTATGCTTGAGGCTAACAATATCTCTGTTGTCGGTCAGAGTCAGACAGGAACTATTATATATAATGATCCGTATGTATTAGGATATGATAATAATGCTACGATGTATATAAAGGATAATGTCACTGACACTTATTTCCAGGATTTGACCATTGAAGACCGTTTCTGTGACTTTATGACTGGTAGTCCTAAGGCTTATATAAATAAGAATGGCGGTGGTGCAGGTGCTTTCTATGATAATGGTATTCACACCATTGCAAAGCAAGTTACGATGAAGGCTCACGAAGCTACGTACTACTCTTCTAATGCTAATAATAATGGATATTATGAAGACTGTGCATTGTGGGGAACAAGATACTTTATGTATGGATCAGGCCAGTGTTGGTGGGAAAATCCGACCGTGGTGATGCGTTATGTCAGCAGCCCTTGTATCGGTCTTCTCATGCATGCAAGTACCACACCTTGGGGATTCGTGTTGAATAATGGTACTATAAAGGCAGAAAACACAAGGGCGTATGATAAATGCAATAACTGGTACGGTCTTGGTAGTAAGGTTCGTAACAGTCCTGCAATGACCTATCTGTATACGACGATGGAAGTTCTTCCTAAGCCAGAAGGTTGGGATAATTATCAGGGTACTGGTGAAGTATTGCGCATGCATGAGTATGGTTCCAAGGGAGCAGATGGAACGTTGCTTGACTTGAGTTCTCGTTCTCTGAAAGCATTGACATCTGCTGCAGGTTCTGACGATTGTATCCTGACTTCTGAAGAGGCTGCTCAGTACACTCGGCACAATGTGCTTGGAGGTGACAACGCTTACGACCCAACGGTTTATACGGAGCAGGTGTCTATGGCTGGAGTTGAGCCGAAGAATAACACTGATGATAATGGAAATACCATCATCACATGGACCGAGAAAAAGAACGCTCTCTGCTACTTCATCTTCCGTATTGACGAAGAAACTGGCGATACAGTATTCTATACAATGGCTACTTATAACCATATAAATCCTGGCGAGAAACAGGCTGGTCGCAGGTTTGTCATTCGTGCTGCCAATGAGCGCGGAGGATTGGGTGACGCTTCTGAAATAGTAACCTATGAGCCTCTTGAGACTTACGCTGTTGAGGTGAAGCAGGTAGGTCCTGATCCTGAAAAGGGCTGGAGCACAGTCTGTCTGCCAAAGGATGTAACATTCAGCGATAACAAAGATGATAACAAAGATATTACAGTCTATACTGCTTTGAGGATAGAAAACAATAATACTCTCAGATTAAAGCAGGTAAGTGGCGATGATGGACTGAAGGCTTGTCGTGGATATATTATCTATGCTACTCCAGGTACATACTATTTCCATGGTACCTATAAAGCTGTGAAGCAGGTAGCAGGAACTAATGGTAAGTATTCACTGCTTGACGGTAACCCTGAGGATCACGATGTCACAGTAGGTACACTCAATATCTACACGCTGGCATACAAGCGCTCTATCGACAGCACTGGGGTAGGCTTCTACAAGTTCGTAGGTAGCCGCATACCTGCCCGCAAGGCTTACCTGCAGACCTCAACTCTTGAGGCTGCCGGCATACATCTTGGTGCTAAGGGATTGCAGTTCTCATTCTTTGGCGAAGAAGAAGAGGAGTTCTATGAAGATCCTACTGCAGTCAGCGGTGTCAAAGAAGATACGGATGACGATGCCACCGTCTATGACCTCTCTGGCAAACCTGTTGACCCAGACCAGATGCGTAAGGGTATGATTTACATCATCGGCGGGAAGAAAGTCATGTATGATGAGTAAAATGACTCGCTATGAGCAGATGATATTCTTTGAATGATAGGTTCACGATGAATGTATGATTCTCTTTGAATAATAGATTCACGCAATACATTGATAATGCCCTCAGAAGTGCAGATTATATTTGCCACTTCTGAGGGCATTTCGTATGTAAAAAGTGTTAAATAAAACAAAATTCCACTTATTTGGTATATTTTTATTCCATTTAATGGGGTTTGTTTTGTAATTTTGTATCTTGAAAAGTAGTGTCTATATTATTGCATCTATTAAAACTTTTGTTTCGTAGATTAGAATTATGAAAAAATACAGAACTAAATCAACTAAATCAACATAACGATATTAAAACATACGATATGAATATGACAAGATATACTCATGAGAGTTGTGGCGCAAAGCTTCAGCGTCTCTCTCGCATTATGACTGTTGCCATAGTGACCATGCTTTCCATGTTTGTGGGGAGCATAGATGCGTTGGCTGAATCGGAAACGCTGGGGAGAGCATCAGACAAAGATGTTGATGTCAGCGGAACATCATGTATGGTCCCAGGTACCTGTGTCGCGGGTGGCGGCAATGCCTCAAAGAACATCAAGATGCGTACGAACCAGTCGTTGGCAAGTTATGGTGTAGATAGCGGCACGGGTTTCTACATGCTTGTAAACAGTGGTTACTATGTCACATCGGTTACGCTTGATGCCGTCAGTAATTCAGCGAACGCTACGCAGTTGGTCGGAGTGTATGTTGATGGAAGCTCCACAAATGTGTTGGGAAATACAACATATAGCCTGAATGATAAAAATGGCGATGCGGTGACAATAGAAATTACGGGATTTGTAGCTGCCTCGTCTATAGCTTTCAAGTTTGACAATGTAGCAGCGCAGCAAGTAAACATGACTGTTACTGTGAACTATGCCACTGCATCTATACCCACAGTGTCTGTGCCATCATCCGTTAATACAAAAGTGAATAGAAGCACATCTGTTGCGGCTGATATCTTCTCCGTTCCGTCGTTTACCAGTTTGCAGTGGTACAGCAATACTATAGCATCAAATAGTGGAGGCACTCTTATCAGCGGAGCTACCGACTCTACATATACGTATATCCCGACTACTGATGGTACGGAGTATTACTATTGCGTAGTGACAAACAGTGAGGGAACAGTCACCTCTGACGTCTGCACAGTGACAGTAGAGGCTTCCCCTCCAGACATCACCACAGACCTCAGTACTGCAAGCACGGCGGTAAGCGGACGAGCTAAGACCCTCAGCATTGCAGCCTCCAATGTCATATCATACCAGTGGTACACCTGCGATGATGCCAATGGCACCAATCCCGTAGCTATAGAAAGTGCCAACTCATCGTCATACACTATAGCTTCGCCAGTCGATGGCTCATACTATTATGTCAAGGCCATCAATAATGCTGGTGAAACACAGTCGGTGATAACTTGTGTCAGTGTAGGCGGACACACCTTCGACTTTACTTCTTGGTCATCAACTACACTCGGCAGTTGCGCGTCAGATACCCAGATATGGTCAACCCATGAGAGCGCAGATATGACTAAGGCGGGTAATGACGGCGACAAGGGCTACTATAATGACGTGACTTGGAACGGCACGGTGCTTACTGCCGGCAGCGCCAATGTACGTGAGACATATCCGCTTTCGTTCAATGGCGGTGCTCATGGCATAGGCCTGATTTATAATCTTCCGTCAACTAAGCTCGGTACGTATGCGTCTTCGCAGTATCTTTGGCTGCTGAATACTAATACATATTTCACCATTCCTAATGTCAGGGCAGGCTCAACAATATATATGGGCGTTGAGTCACACAAGATAGAGGAAGCTCGTGGTGTGACCGTCACCTTTAGTGATGACACTTACGAGACCTTCACTACGGGTGAGTTTGCTGACCATGCATTTGTCGTACCTTCGGCATCATCATTGGGCAGTGATTATACAGATGTCAGAGTACAGTGTGCGGTAAAAGGCTCCCATGTATATTATGTGGATTGTGAATACAACGACTTCACGCTCCTTAAAGATAATCTGCGCTTCACTGAGAATGGAGTGACTTATGCTCTGACCTCAGGTGTAGATTACAGCACCACGAGCACAGCCGCACTTACATTCGTCAGCTCTGATGAGAGTGTGGCAACCGTAAGTGCTTCCGGCGTTATCACCACAGTAGGTAATGGCAGTGCCACCATCACTATTACGTTGGCAGCCCATGATGGTATGGCAGCCTTGAGTAAGACCATAACTGTCAACGTGGCTTCTACAGCCATTTACTCCTTCTCTACCGACGATGCAGAAGTAAAGGGCGTGCTCCCTTCTGGAAGCGAAGTGGAGAAGAATACCACTGTCACCCTGCCTTACTCTCCGAACCGCTTGGCTTATAAGGAGGGCTATACCCTCAGTGGTTGGAATGACGGCACTGATACCTATGCGCTCGGTGCCAGCTATACTGTTACGGAAGATGTGGAGTTTACTCCTGTTTTCACCGCCAACACAAAAAGCCTCAATGCACTGACGAAGAACACTGCCGTAAGATGGGAGTTCGGCCCCAAAAACGGTGCGCCGAAAGTAGCTTGGGAGAACTCAGGTGACCAGTATCTCGTCACACAGTCAGATGTAGAGGGCGAGACACAGGACATGCCGCTCATCGTCAATACCAATGGTGGTAAGTTCAATAACTCTAGTCGTTCGGATAATCTCGCACAGGTTAATGACGGCACCAAGTTCACATTCCGTGCTGTCAGCGGTATGACAATAGAACTTACTGATGGATATAGTAATCCTTCAGCAACCATCAGCGATGGCAGTATCAACACCTCAATGACATTGTATGGTTCTTCGCTTGTATATACCTACGTGGGTCGTGCTTCCGAGGTTACCATTACCGTCGGTGGTGGCGGCTACTACAGTGGCCTTACGCTGACGTATCCGCGTTTGCCTATACCTGAGATAACGTCAGACCTCGCTTCACGGTATAATGCTCGCACGGGAGTAAGCAAAACACTGAATGTCGGAGTTAGCGGTGCGACATCATATCAGTGGTATAGCAATACGGAGGCTTCGACTGATGGCGCTACGGCTATAGCAGGAGCTAACTCTCCGGCTTATACGATTTCAGAACCAGCCGAGGGAGTATATTACTACCTTGTGGCAACCAACAGCTATGGTAGCATCACCTCTACTATTACGACGCTGAAACTCTCAGCCCATACCTTTGACTTCACAGACTGGAGCAGTGATACTAAGGCAAACCTCGCGGCAGACAACCGCTGGACGCTTGATGAGAAAAACGATGGCACGGGAATTACTTCAGGTGCATACTTCACAGCCAACACTGCCTCATACAACTATGAGTACCTCACCGCCAACGGCGTGAACATAGCAGAGACCTATCCTATTCGCTTTACCGTAGCAACAGGATTTGACAAGTTGGCTTTGGCTTACGACCTCGGCACAGCACTCTCGTCCTACAGCGGTAACCAGTATATATGGCTGGCAGGCGACGATACCTATATGTATATACCAGCGGTGAAGGCGGGCTCTACGATAAAGATAGGTGTGGAGTCACACCAACTCTCTGACGGTCGTGGTGTCATAGTCAAGTACAAGGATGCGCAAGGTAATTGGCAGCTTATAGGAACAGAGATGCCTACAACCTTGACCGAATGTACCTTTGAAGTGCCTGCTGCTGCAACAATGGGACAGGACATAACAGAGATAAGCATACAGAATAGTGGCTTTGGCTCTCACGTGTATTACATCGACTGCGACATGGCAGGCTTTACGATAAACAACAGCAATTATGTTGTGAAACCTGGAGAGACCTATACTTTGGAAGAAGGTAATGACTATGTGAACTTCAGCAAAGCCCCAATCACATGGACTTCAAGTAATACCAATGTTGCAACGGTTTCTTCTGACGGCACGATAACCGTAACTGACAATGGAGTGGTGACAGTCACTGCTTCACAGGAGGCTAATGGTGTTTATCATGCCTCAGAGCAGACATTCACTGTTTCAACGAGTAATGCTCAGATATCAGTAGTCGCAGAGCCTTCGTCGCTTGTGATTACTTCTGACAAGGTCAAGAGCGCAACCTCTCTTATTGCACTGACAGGCACAGAATTCCCTTCTTATGGTGACTGTAGCGTCAGCGTAAATGGTGCCTCGTCAAATATAAGCATCTCTCCGCAGGTATTCCAGATAGAGAGCGATGGAACTATCGCCCAGCAATTTACTGTTACATATACTGGAACGGCAGTGAGTGCAGAGCGAACACTGACCATAACATTTACAGCCGCGGAGCATACGGCCACGATAAGCTTACCTTACGGACGCACCGTAGCATATACGGGTACTGCGGTTGAACCTGTCGATACCTATCGAAAGTGGGATTGGAATGGCGCATCGTCAGACGTCCTGTTTACACAGAAAGAGGGCTATATGAAACTCAGTGACGTAGAAATACCGTCAGGAGTTTCGATACCGGCAGGACTGACTGATGCCGAAGGCTATTACGGCGGTTTGCAGTATCTTGCAGGTGCAGGCCAGTATGTCGTTCAAGGCGGTGGCCAGTGTTTCCAGGGTAATCAGATGTACTTCAATAATACTGTCTCAGGTATGCTTGAGGTAGAATTCTCCAATACCGGCTCATCACAGCGCCCTTATCGCTATCTTAACGTCAATGGCGTTAATACCGAGTTCCGTTCGAATAGCGCGGATAAGGTTACGGCGACGGTTCGTGTAGCAGCAGGTGGTGTACTGTTGCAGGGAAGATATGCCGACGAAGAAGGAGAGGAACTCACTGACAGCATTAACTTCGGTCCTCAGTATCTGCGTATATACAAGATTACGTTTACTCCAGATGCCGATGCTCCGGAGATAACGCTTAACAATGACAAAGCATCATTCGTCCTTACAAACGGCTCATCTGACGACAAGTTCTATTATACGCTTGATGGTACAGAACCCGACGAAATGACCGGACTGCTCTATGTGCCAAATCTTGATGGCAATGGTATAGACCAGGGCATACATGTGAGTGGAAACTGTGTCATTAAGGCAGTGGCTGCCAATACGCAGAAGACAACGTCTGAGGTTTCAGAAAAACAGACACACTTCAAGACCTATAAACTCAATGCCCACTCATGGCCGGATACTTATGGAATTCTTGAGTTCTCGCCTGTGGTACAGGGTAACAACTACACCGCAGGCACCGAAGTGACCATGACTGCAGTAGCCAAGCCGGGCTATGGCTTTACGGGATGGAGCACAGATAAAACAGGCGAGAACCCTGTCTCCTCAGAACGTACATATACCGTTACTATAAATAGCACGAGCAATGTGTATTACGCCCACTTTGAGGCAGGTCCTCAGGGAACAGTCGTCTATGATGTAATGGGCGCACGCTGGTATGGAAGTGATGGCGTTGAATATACAGAGAAATATGCCGACACATGGCAGACAACAAAGTCTCTGTATGAAGGTCTCTATAACTGTAGTATCAATAGCGTAGAGGAGTATGTGAAATATGCCGTTACGATGGGAATACCTAACTATTCCGTATTCCCGGAGCGTATCGTAGCAACTGCTATCAACGTGCCTTCTAATCATACGCTTCACGTACCAAACTATACACTTCTCTACTGGGAGGATAAGAATACGCATAGGCACTATGAACTTGGTTCAAGTGAATTCTTTGCGTCTGAAGGCCAGACTGTTACGCTTATACCAGTGTTTAAGTATAACTGTGAGGTCGATAAAATTGAAAAGGTGACGGAAGATGTTACGATACATTGGGATTTCCGTACGGGCTATGGAGCACAGCGTATGGATAACATCTCCGGCATATCTGACTTGTCTCTGGTTACGAAAACGGAAATCAGTGGTCAGGGTGTGCGTAATGACGCTACAGGCGAGGTGGAGAACCAAACCGAGAATATAGACGTGGCCTTGACAATAGACACCAGTACGAGTGGGGCGATAGTCGAAAATACCGATATAGATACATGGGCATATATAAAGGAAGGCACGAAGATTACAATACCTTCCGGCTATGGCGCAGTAGTAACCCTTGCTACCTATGCTCCTATTAACGACGATGCGTCTTCGCTCAAGGGCACGCGCCTTAATGGTATGATGCCTGATAATATATATGATGAGAACCTGAAACGCAACAGCGATAATGCTTATCTGTATTACTGGACTGTGACGTCAACGGATATTACAGCCACGCTGAATATAGGTGACGATTATGCGTACTATCAGTATATCGAGGTGGCTCTGCCTACAGCCGTGCGTAAGACGCTCTATAGCAGTTCTAACAACACCGGTATGGGTACCGTGGCATTATCTACAGAAGGCGGACAGAAAACCACTGATGGAGGCACGGCATTCATCAATGGTACGTCAGTTACGATTAACGCTAATCGCAACAAGTACTATGAGTTGATGTATTGGCAGGAGGGCAACGGCACACGTATATATCCTGATGGCTCTTATCAGAAGGCCGGCAGCAACACGCGACTGCATACGGACTGGAACGGCACTGGCTCATTCTCTACTGGCGGTACCGTTACCTATAGTGCTGTAAGTGATGAGAGCATAACGCTGCAACTCAATGATTACCATACGCTGCAGGCTGTCTATGGTAAGAAGAAGAGTTACTATGTCAATTTCTCAGCCGGTGGACAGGCTGACGGCCTGCCTCCATATCAGCAGCATGTGGAGTGGGATGAGAAGTTCGTAATGCCTGAGCATAACCAGCATCTATACCTCGAAGGATATACCCTTGATTATTATACCGATATTAAGGGCAATCACTACGACTTCGGTCAGGAGTATCTGGTCAATGAAGCTAACACCGTTGATGGCGACCTGCTTCTCTCACCGCATTTCGTGGCTAATACTGTAGCACGCGGACAGGTCACTGAGGCTACAACGATAGAATGGCCGTTGGGTGCTGCACGCGGTGCTACGGCTATATACTATTCGTCTGCTGCCGGTTTGATCGTTGACCAACTCAACATCGGAGGCACAAAAATCGACCTGCCGCTGCGCATCGATGGTTCGAAGGGTAGTGTAACGAACACTTCTCCTAATAGCACAACAGCTGAGAGCAGCTGTACGGCAAACAAGAATGCGGTGTTCACGTTGCCGGTATCTTCAAACTGCGTCATCGAACTGCACTCTGACAATGGTGCGGTGAAGAACGTTTCGATTGCCGGTACTACAAACTATACGACCTCGTCTGATGGCGGAAAAACAGTCAGCGTAGTCTATACGGGTGAAAAAGCTATGGAGGAAATTGACTTCGGAGCTGCAACACGTATGACATATGTTAAGGTTACTTACAATCCGATTGGCGGACAGCCAGAGCTTACCGGCGTTACCATTGATGGCACTTCTGTAACTGAGACACAGCTTACTACGCTCAAAACTGCCAAAGCACTTGAGAATGTGGAGTTCGAGGCAAGATACAGTGGCAACTCTATGCCGGTTCTGAACATTAGCGCTTCCAACGGCGGTAAGGGCGTGATTACCCAGGCTACGTCATCTAACCCAGTTGCTAAAATCCTGCTTCAGACAGCCGGCGGCGTGACAGTAGCTACATACAGCGTGTCTTTCCGCGTCACAGGCACCGTAGCACCAGAGGTGACATCGATTACAGTCGATGGCAAAAACGCCATGGACGGCTCTGCGACGGAAGTCGGCACAAAGGGCGTTATAGCCATAGCTCTCAATCACGTGGCTGCCGATGCTACGCTCGCCGCTACTACAGGATTAGGTCAGCAGTTGAAGGCCGTGGTCAGCAATAAAACTCTGAGGTTTACGTATTGGGATTTGGAGTATGGTAAGGATTATTCTCTTACTATTCCTGCCGGTACTCTCAAGGATACTTACGGCGAGGCTTACAATCAAGACCTTGTCGTGGCATTCTCCACAAGGAGTTCTTCTGCTTCAGTGTCTCCGCGTAAGTTCGATTTCGTCGTAACACATAATCAGAATTTTGACTGTGCCACTCAAACCGCGGGCCGACGCATCCAAATCGTAGAAGATGATGTGATTGCTAATCTGGATTCTCTCAATGTGCCTCACGGTACTCTTGACGAAGGTCTGGCATTGGCTAATGCCGATGGCGGTTCAGAACGCTTCTATATCTTCGTGCCGGATGGAGAATACTGCATGAAGGGTGCAGAGAAATATAATGGTACCTATAAAGATAACAAGGATGGTGTCTCTGCCGTTGTGAATAATTTCTATAACGGCCAGACTTGGATAAAGCGTAATAACGTATCTCTCGTCGGTCAGAGTCAGGATGGCACACTGATATATAGCGACCCATATATCTATGGCATCAGCTGGACCAATACCCTTGGCGTCAGCACGGCGCAAAAGGATTGCTATTTCCAGGACTTCACAGTCGAGAACCGCTACTCTGATTTCCAGGTAGAGCGTGGCGATGCAAACCCTGGCGGACAGTCGGTTGCCGTTTACGATCGCGGTATTCATTCTATCTGGAAGAATGTTACGATGAAGGGATATCAGGATACTTATGCCAGTGCCTCTAATACGAGTTCTACTCAAGGTACGTCACCGGGCTTCTTCCATACTTACTGTTACTATGAGAACTGTCAGGTATGGGGTACCGTCGATTTCATCTGCGGCAGCGGTGAGTCATGGTGGGAGAATCCTGTCTTAGTACTCCGTAAGCGCGCAACAGGCAATAACATCGTAGCCTCAAGTCATCAGTCGGCTCTTACTACAGTGAATTATGTCGGCGCTGACAAGACCTTCGATGAGAAATGGGGATTTGTATTCAATAAAGCGGTAATAAAATGCGAGTCTGTTGCTGCTCATAACGCACAGAATGGTAATTATACTATCGGACGTACATGGCAGGGTTCGCCATCGCAGACATTCCTCTATGCTACTTATCAAAGCATGCCGCAATCCGTGGGATATGGTGTCATGTCAAAGAACCTCCTCTGTCGTATGCATGAATATGGCTCTATGAATGCTGATAGCACGGTTGCCGACTTGACCGGTCGCACCTTGCGTAATGCTACACCTGCCGCAGGTTCTGATGACTGTATCCTCACCGCTGAGCAGGCTGCCGAATATACACTGCATAATGTCCTTGGCGGTGACGAGGCCTATGACCCAACGGTCTATACCGAGCAGGTGTCTATGGCTGGAATTCAGCCGGAGAATAGTACCAACTCCGATGGCTCTACCATCATCACATGGACTGCTAAACAGAAGGCTCTCTGCTACTTCATCTTCCGTATCGATGAAGAAACAGGCGACACGCTCTTCTATACAATGGCTACTTATAACCATATTAACCCTGGTGAGGAACAGGCCGGTCGCAGGTTCGTCATTCGTGCTGCCAATGAGCGCGGAGGATTGGGTGACGCTTCTGAAATAGTAACCTACGAACCTCTCGGTACCTACGCTGTTGAGGTGAAACAGGTAGGTCCTGAGCCTGGAAAGGGATGGAGTACGGTCTGCCTGCCTGAGAACGCGACATTCTCTGATGTCGATGGACTGACGGTATATGCTGCTGTGGCACTTAACGGCTCTACCCTTGGACTGAAGAAAATAACAGGCGCCACAGGATTGAGGGGCAAACGTGGCTATATCCTGTATGCTACTCCTGGTACCTACTATTTCCGTGGCACCTACAATACCGTGCGTCCGGTTATTCAAGGCGACAGCGAAGAGAAATACTCGCTGCTTGATGGCAACTCCGAGAATCATGCAGTTACCGTAGGTACACTCAATGTCTATACGCTGGCATACAAACCTGCCATCAATCCGGGAGTGGGATTCTATAAGTTCGTTGGAAGCAGCATACCTGCACGCAAGGCTTACCTGCAGACCTCTACTCTTGAGGCAGCCGGCATCACGCTCGGTGCCAAGGGATTACAGTTCACTGAGATTGTTGACGAAGAAGAGTTCTATGAAGATGCTACAACGGTCAGCGGTGTCAAGGAAGATACTGATGACGTTGATGCAGTCTTTGACCTCTCGGGCAAACCAGTGGATCCTGACCAGATGCGCAAGGGTATGATTTACATCATCGGAGGTCAGAAGCAACTCTATGAGTAAGGTGTTGATTTTCTGTACACTCTAATCGCTGCCTGATTACCTCGCAAAAGCATAGCGATTACACTGCAAAAGCATAGCGATTACCTCGCAAAAGCATAGCGATTACTTCGCAATAACTATCTTATTACACTGCAAAAGCTATCATATCCAATTCTGGTATGATAGCTTTTGTTTTTTATAGAACCTACCTTTATTGATTTGAAATAACTATATTGTAAAAAAAAGTTAAAAGAAAGAATAATTTAGTTAAAACATTTCTAAACTCATTGAAAATTTATTAACTTTGTAGATTGATAGAGTGCCTATTTATGCACTTATATATATAAGGTGAGAATAACAAATCTAACATAACTGAAATGAAGAAAACCTACAGAATTCTTGCAACATTCAGAAAGTCGCTGATGCTCACTGTGATACTTATCACAGGAGTAGTGACGTCGTTCGCTGATACGTGGGATGGTAATACGCCTGCCACGCTCGCCGATGCAGGTATCACTGGCACCGGTACGTCGAGCGACCCTTACATCATCAACTCGGCAAAGGCTTTCGCCTATTTCGGCTCGGTGATGGAAAACAACTCCAGTCATTGGGTGATGTCCGAAGGTCTGGTTATTGACCTTGACGGAAAAACCTGGACTTATGGTGTGAAGCAGAATCAGGCTAACTTCGCCGGCACGTTCGATGGTAACGGCGGTACGGTGAGGAATTTTAAGCTTGACTACCACAATAACTGCTATGGCGGTTTGTTCTGCGGCATCACTGGTAAGGTTCAGAGACTCACCGTGAGCAATGTTACGGCTACCGATGGACACAAATGGAATACCTGCTGTTATGGTATTCTTGCTGCCATCGTTGAAGGTGAGGTTGCCACTTGTAAGGTGGATTCCAGTAGCATGTCTTTCTCTGCCGAAATGAAACAATGGGGTAGTTATGTCAGTATTGGCGGCATGGTTGGTAGAGTTGCCAATGGCGGTGTCGTAAGCGATAGTAAGACCGAAGGTGTTTTCATTAGCACTACTGCTGTTGATGCTGGAGCTACAATAGTTTCTATCGGTGGCGTGGCTGGCTTGGTGGGCTCTGCTTCCAGTATGAAAAAGTGTGGTGCTTCTGGAGCTAACTTGAATATCTTGCTTACTCGTGGTACAGGATATGGCTACAATCAGGGTAGCATCAATGTGGGCGGCGTCGTAGGTAATGTCGTAAAACCATGCGATAAAATGCCGGAAGGACTTTGTGCTTACAACTGTAAGATCAACGCACCATTTGGAGCTGTAGGTCCAGTGTGCGGTATGTTCCAAGGTTCAAGCACCTCGAGCAATAACGTCGTTTCGGATGACTATTCGGCTGAGGGCGATAATATCAGTACAGCACAGCGTGAGAAGACTAACGAGTGGATGTACAATGGATATCAACTCGGTTTAAGTGCGGCTGTACAGAACTGTAGTCTTTATAAGAACTACTCTGCTGATGCTATCTCTAATGGCTATCTTAACGTGGGTGATGCTACTGTATCGCTGCCTCGACAGAATAGCGTCAATGGTTCAGCGCGCAATTCGCATACCGTGATATGGTACACGCAAAATAATGGTTCTAATGCGACTTCTGATAATGCTCAGGGCATTTATCCCTCTTATGCATCATCAGTTTTTGGAACCTCTACTCCTGCATACTACTGCTATTTCATGCAGGGATATAATGTGGGTACTTACGTTAGTTCGGAGCAGGCTTCTTCTTATATAAATAGTCTGGCTTATGTCGCCACTCTCGCTAAGGTGGTGCTTGTCGATGAAGACCTCGGTCAGCGTGGCACTATGAAGCATACTATAAATATGACATACACCGTCGGTGACAATAAGTCTCCTTCATGGAAGTGGTATCTCAATGGTAAAGAAATAGCGGGAAGTGCTGATAAAGCGACGGTAGAGGTTGCACCAAACTATTCCGGTACGACAACTGTGATGGTGTCGTTTACTGATGGAGCTGTAGCTTCTCTCACTTTGCCGCGTGCATACTTGCCTACCATGAACTCGCCAAAGGACCCTATTGATGGTTCTGTGACATATAAGGGTAATACCTATATGAGCCAGATTGGTACCATCGCTGATGATAACAAAACGCGTGGCTCGAAGGATAATCCTTATATGATAAGCACAGCCGAGGAACTGCGCTACTGGTCTGAGCTCTCGCGCATGAGCGGCACGATCGACAATGGTCCTATTCTTGCTGCTGATGGTAGTCAGATAGGTACGTACGAGGATAATGCCAACCATTTCAATACGGCTTACTTCGTTCTCGGTCACAACATCGATCTCGACCCGGATAAACTTTCTACCAACGTTACCGAACGGCAAAAGCTGTCAGACGTCGTGACGTACTATAATGATAAGGGGGTAGAGAGTACGTCGACTTATAGCGGAGCAGCTTATAGCGTACGACATAAGTTCAACCCGGCTTACAATTTTGAACCTATCTGCGGCTTCACCAGCGAGGATATTTATGACTCGGAGCATACGTTCCGCGGTTCCTTCGACGGCGACGGTAAGATAATCAAAAACCTGCGTCAGATATGGCGCGGCGGTTCGCTTGGCATAACCTACGATGAGCATGCCACGGAGTGCTATGGCCTGTTCGGATGTATCGGCGGTGGTGCAACAAAGAAGGTCGGTGATGAAGCAAGAACGGATGCCGTAGTCAAGAATGTCATCATTGAGAATGCTATCTTTGAGCATGACGTATATAATGGTACGTTCGCTTATGCTAAGTCGAGGTTCCATAAGGATCGTGATTTTAACGACTCGCGTGGTACTAACGTTGCCGTTGGCGCGCTCGCCGGTATGGTGACGAGAAATGCCGATATCTACAATATTGATGTCAGAAAGAGCTGTATTGTTGGAGCTGCTGTGGACAATACCTGTGCACGTACTGATTGGTCTTGTTTCGATATTCACAATGGTAAATATCAGTTCCACCTGTGGGTAGGTGGCGTTGTAGGTCGCGTGCAGGCTGCTTATGACCAGATGCGTGGCGATGTGGCTGGCTCTGTAAAGCTTCACTATCTCTCTACGGATATTGATATCGATATCCCAATGCCAACTATTAATGGCGGTGGCAACGGCACTGCTTCCGCGGAAGGATATAACGGAGCGGCAAGACGTTTCTATTTCAATGCTGGTGGTATCGTAGGTTCTATGTACACTACTGCCGGCTATACTTCTCTGCCTTGGCCTGAGCATGTGTTCTTCACTGGTCAGATGCGTGGCATGAGCATGATGGGTGGTCCTATCTTCGGCTATGTTAACTATGGTGCGATGAATGAGAATATCACCACTTCGCAGCAGATTCACGAGCACTGGATTGGTTATCCTAACATTATCAAGACTGGATACTACAATAACTACTGGATTCGTCTGGCTAAGGGTGATGAACAATATGATAATTCAAAATATACCAATCCTAACGCAAGCGGAACTTACCTCACTGGCCGTGGTGACTGGCGTGACCATGCCAGTGCCGGATTAATCTGGGCTAAGAATAAGGGTAATCAGAATGCTACACATGAAAATACAATAAACGGTGGATTGTATGGTAATGGTGGTAAGCTGATGTATTTCGGTCCTATTACTGATTCTACTCCTGCTGATCCACTGCGTGTTTGTACTCTCTCAGGTTTTGAGGGCGCTCGTTCTATCCTCAGCCATGGTAATGGTAATGAGAAAAATATTGATGGCAACCAAGATATCAATGGTTACTATATAGGTGTCAACCAGGGTATATGGAAGGATTGGAACAATAATTCCACTCTTCAGAATGAAGTAAAGAAAGAGTTCAGTGAGAATGGTGAGAAGGCATGGGCTTGGGAGAATGAGACTGATGACCATTGGTCTGGTCGTCCTGTACTCACCTCTCAGAGCGTAGAGCATCTGGAAGCTGCTCTTGATACGAAAGATTCAACTGTGGTTGCTACACTTCATGGTGTAGAGACCGGATTAGAGAATTTTAAATATGAGTGGTATGACATTTGTAACAACAAAGTTCAGGATTTAAAGACTAATGCTCAGGGCGGAAGAACCTATACTTATCCAAAGTCTGATCACGACCAGTTCTTCTATGCTATGGCTACCAATGGTAATGGTAAGACTTTCAAGTCTGACACCGTGCGTGTACCTGGCGCTGTTCAGGCAAGTGAGTTCAGTGTAGATATTCAACATGTTGCAGTTGAAAATCCAGAGAAGAAATATGATACTTATGCAGAGTATATGTCATCTACCTCTGACGACGTGCGTGTCAGTCAGGCTGAATTCTATAATTGGGATTCAAGTAAAAAGACTAAGAGCGTTGCAAACTACTATCCATGTGGTGACGTAGGTGACTGTATCAATAAGTGGCTTTATGACTATGACCACGCTCGTACGTATTTCGAATGGGAAATAGCAGGCGACTCGGCATCTCTTAAAGAACTTAAGACCCCATGGACTATCGGTTCTCTTATTACGGAGCCTGAGTATTGTGCGAAAGGTGATAGTGTTGTCTTCAGTATGAAGAACGGTAAAGTCAAGAAGACGAACGTATCTAACTGGGCTAAAATATGGGCTGATTATAAGAGGTTGTTCAACTTGACTGCTCCAATAGAAACTCAAACTCATACGTATACTAATAAGAATGGAGAAGTCGTCACGATAGAAGATGAAATCTATTCTCCAGCGAGTGGCGTGGCAAGCGATAGTATCGGATGGCTTGAAGAAAATTTGAAGGATAATGCTGATGCTCGTAAGATACTGTTGCGTACTCCTGCTGTCTTGTATTCTTACAATGAATTCCTGGCAGCTGATCAGCGTACGGGGGTATATACGGAGGGAGATTCTAATCTTGGCTTTACATATACGTTTGCAGGTACGGGTAATGCTACGAATACGCAAGATGGTTCTTCTTATGAAGGTACATCATGGAAAAATAAGGGCGTAACAGAAACGGAATTCGGTACTCTTAATCATCAAATTCCGGCTACTGTCACGACTACGTTGACTGCTGTGATTTCGCCAAAAGATGCTGCATGGCTGGCGCAAAATAAATATGATGTTTCATATCTTTGGACTCGTAAGGGCGATGGAATTATAGTTGGTAATGAGTCTTATCTCACCGTTACACTTGATGCTAATAGCAACCGTGGTGAGTATGAATGTCTTGTAACCATAAGAGATACTTCACTGACTTGTTATAAATTTGAATTCTACCGTAAGACTGTCGGATACTCATGGGGTAAGGATTATATCTATATAAATCCTAATAACCATATAATGAGTTATACAGAAAAGACTGGTACTGGTACTGGTACTCAAAAGACTACAGGTGAGGGTAAAGATACTAACGATGGTAAGACTCCTCAGACTCCTGTGAAGACGTGGTCACGCGCTTATCAGCTTCTGACTGAGGGAGCTACGTGGGATCAGAACTATATCATCTTGATAGGTGAAAGTACAGCTGATCAGACACGGGAGGGCTTCGGTCTCGGTACGCAGAATTACAATGGTAATAATACCACCGGTACCTATGCTGTATGGTATAACCGCGGTGCAGAGAAATTCATGAACCGTAATGCAACCATCACGACGCTCAGAGATGATGGAGTTAACTTCGAAGGTAAGCTCCAGATGGATAATAGTGCTGGTAGTGGAACACAGTTTGCTCTCTTCGGCGATACTCGTCTTGAGCATCTGACGCTCACTCATGAGACACCAGATGGTGGTTATGGTATTATTATGTGTCAGTATCATAGTCTGGAACTTGGTGAAGGCATCGTAATGGAGAATTTCCCATCTGCTTCTTCTGCTTCTGCTGAGGTTGGACCGCTTCCTGGTACACGTATTGCTGACTTGCAGATTTTTGGCGGATGTAATAATGACGACCGCTTCTTGAAAGTTCCGGGCTCAGTCTCTAACTATGAATTAGACGAGTATCTGCCGCATCCGGAAGGCTTTACCATCACCGTAAGGTCTGGCTTCTGCAGTAATGTCTGCGCTTCTGGTCGTCAGTCGAGTGATAACTCGCAAAATGGTATTGTCGGTACGCCTAACAGACCAATCAAGGGTACTATCATTATTGATATCGACCGTAATACTAATACCGGTGAGCACGTACAATATGGTAACTCTCCTGATAAGGTTGCAAGTTACGATATTGGTGCCGTAATGGCGGGTAACCATGAGGGTGCGCAGTATGGTGACATGGATATCATTATCCGCTCTGGTATCATAGGACGTGTTACTTCTGGTTCGCTCGGTAATAAGCGTAAGTCAAATAGCTTCGGTACTTCTGGTGGTTTTTATGCTATTAAGGATTACTATGGTAGTGCTGCTGATGTGTATATGCCGTTTGATACCTACTTCGGACGTTGTAACATTCTCGTTGACCCGGCAAGTTCAAAATACACTTACGAGAATGATGTTGATAGGCGTGTCGTAGTCAGTGAGATTTATGGCGGTGCTCTTGGTCGTCACATGGGTAATTCAAGCAATACAGGTGTATGTATGTCAACCTTCTATGGTAAGTCTAACATCACCATCAATGGTGGTACGTTTGACCTTAACTGTTGGGATAGTAAAACCCTCGTAAAAGACTCACGTAATGATCATCATACAGAGTCAGGTTTTTACGGTCTGAAGGCTTACCAGAATAGGACTGCAGGCGACAAACCCAATAAAAATACGTATGAGGACGGAAAGGGGTACTACTATATGGCACAGCCTGGTATCTATGGTGGCGGTGCCGGTGGCTTCAACGGTATTGGTACTGACTCTCTGCATACTAATGACTTGCGTCTGCCATATTGGGCCAATGCAACGACAGGGTCTTCTTACACTTCTACTGAAATAGCAAAGTTCGGTGATAAGGTCGTGCTCTATGGTGATTATGAAGAATATAAGAAGCATACTGGTGCTGACAAGGTTTATTTCACTTGTATCGACTCTATCGTTGGAACAAAGAAGTACACCACAAAGATTGACCCCGCAGAGACTTCTTCTACCATTACTATCAATGGTGGTGTGTTCTTCCCACGTGAATTACCGCAGGGCGCAGGTATATATGGCGCTGGTAACGGCTATGTAAATAATCAGTTGATTAACTTCCCGGGTCAGGCGCCTAACCCTCTTGGTGGTTCAGTGCTTGGCGCTGAGGGAAAGACTGCCGTAGAGATCAATATTAACGGTGGTACGTTCAACTGTGATGTATATGGTGGCGGTCGTGGTAACGACATCTACTATTATCGTCAGTTGGGTTACAATGGCGATTGGTCTTGGGTAGGTAGAGAAGCAGAGGGTAAGTATGACATAGACGACCCGAATAATCCCGAATATCTATCTTTCGGTACTACACAGGACAGCTATTCTCGTAACGCCCAGATTACTGGTAATGTGGTGATGAACATTAACGGTGGTCTCTTCAAGGGTAATATCTATGGCTCTGGTGAAGGTACAGGTACTCTGTATGACAATAATAAGTTAATAGCTCCTTACGGAGCGGCTGGTAATCGACAGGGTGAGGGCTGTTTGAACATGGCTCGCATCTGGGGTAACACCACCGTAAATATCAACTCTTCTGACTCACTTGTTCATGTATATGGTAATGTATATGGCGGTGGTGATAATGCCCGCGTTAAGTACACTACCGAGGTTAATATTAACAAGGGTGTTGTCTATGGCTCTGTATTCGGTGGTGGTAACAAGGCTACCGTTGGTATCTTTGCTCCACAAGATGTATATACAGCATCTTCTTATTGGAGAGTAGAAGACGATGTTAACTATGCGGCTAAGGATGCCCTTGGTACTGATTCGTTAGCTGCTTATGTGGAAGAGCTTGAGCGTCTTGGTATGATAACTAATGGTGGCGTTCAAAAACACCTTGGTGAACTGAAAGAAGGTGCGACTAAGATCGGTACGAAGATTGTAGGTACTGGTCGCACTACGGTATATACTATGACCGATGATGCTTACGTGTATGGCGATATCTACGGTGGTGGTAATGCTGCTGACGTAAATGGCGATACATACGTAGGTATGTCTGCAGGACATGTAGGTGGTGCCATCTATGGTGGTGGTAACGGCGTTTACGACTCTAAAACCCCTGCAAATAATAAGCTTGCAAGTGTCCATGGCTTCACTGACGTGTTCCTCAATGGTTACACTGTAATGTGGGATAAGATGTTCGATGTTACTGCCTTCTCACAGAATAAGTATAACGATCGTGTGGACCTGAATGACATCGATGCTTTCGAGAATACGTATATTAAGACGTGGGAGAAAGATAAGTCACGTTTCGTCGAGACAACACAAACTACTGGTTCTGACGGCAAGACCAAGAATGTGTCAATATGGCTTGATCCGATAGGAGGCAGAAATGCTCATAACATCTACGGTGGTGGTAATGCTTACTGTGCCGTTGACTCTACGGCTCGTGTTACCGTTACACGTGGTATGACACCGAAGGCACTGCTTGAGACTGAAGAATGGGAGCAGTCATACTATGACAATGATAACCCACACTTCTATGTGTTCGGTGGTGGTTTTGGCGAACATACTACGGTTGGCAATACTATCGTCAACGTAGGTATGGAGGACATACTGACTGAGGATGCTACAACTACGGATGTACTTGCTAAGGGTTCTACTATGTTCTTGGATGAGGACGGCAATCCTGTAAGTACTGATAAGGCTAACGCTGCAGGCGATGCAGAACATACCATCGGTATCTATAGCAATGGCTATGGTATTGCTGGATATACTGTACTGGGTGTACTCGGCGGTGGTATGGAGGGTAAAGTCCTCGAGGATACTAAGGTGACCATCGGTGGTAATACTTATATACACCGTGTATATGGTGGTGGTTATGGTAAGAGAGACCGTGCGGATTATACAGTACAGACAGACCTCGGACATGTGGGTGGTCACACTCGCGTAACGGCTAACGGTGGCTTGGTTTACGGTGACATCTTCGGCGGTGGTGCGCGCGGCGACGTTGATAGCACTACGTATGTTGAGGTACTCCGTGACTGTGAGGTATATGGTTCTGTATATGGCGGCGGTGACGTAGCATGGGTAGGTGATGCTAATCATGATAAATCTACAGAGAATGATACTGTCTCTACTGTCGTAGTTGCCGGTGGTACTATATTCCATAATGTGTTTGCCGGTGGTAGCCGCGGACCTGTCTATGGTTCTACTTTCTTCAACTCTGTAGATTCTACAATGAATGGTAAGCCTATTTCACCTTATATATATGGTGACATATATGGTGGTGGTGAGATGGCTGACGTAGAAGGTAACACTCACTTGCTGATTGAAGGTGGCCAGTTGGCTCGCGACATCTATGGCGGTGGTCTTGGTGTGCTTGATGCTGACGGTGGAACTACGGGCACTGGTGCTGTTTCTGCTAACGTTGGTGGTAACACTAATATTACAGTCAATGGCGGTTCTATGCTCTGGAGCCAGCAGTGTGATGACTACACTCATGGTCAGGTTTATTACTTTGACAATACCAACGTTATTGAGACTTCACGTTATGGTAAGGGACTTCTTACCGCTGATGATATAAGTGGTACGGAGGGATTCTTTGACTGGAGCACGATGCATGTCAAAGTCAACCACAACGTATATGGTGGTGGTAATGTGTTCTGTACGGTTACCGGTAACTCTAATGTGACCATGAACCATGGTCTTGTTACCGAAGGTCTGCAGTATTATGATGAAGCTACGCTTTCTCCATTTGCAATGATGTGGTATGAGCTCATCAAGAATAAGTCTTATCCACAGTTCTCTGTGCTTGGTGGCGGCTACGGTAAGTACACTACAATAGGTAAAGATACTCATGTGTCTATGAATGTTTCTAACTACATTGAGCCAGAAGCACCAGGTAAAAATGCAACTGCAGAGGAGACTGCTGCTTATGAAGCGGAGAAGAAGGCTTACAATGAATACAAGAAGTATAAATCATACGAGGATGACTATGTGAACTTCCGTCTCTTTGAGGAGGAAATGAAGTCACGCTGGAATTCTCTGAGCCCGGAACAGCGTAAACTTATCTATGGTAGTAGTTTCAATAACAACCAGTACCGTCGTTTCCGCGTTTCGCGTTACGCTTGGTCTGGTGGTGTGCATGGTCACGTGATGGCTAATATATATGGTGGTTCTTGGGCTGGTAAAGTCGTTGGTAACACTACCGTTACCATGGATGGTACCTCTGGCTGCCGCAACGTATTCGGCGGCGGTGTAGGTATGGCTACGCCAACTGCCAACGCTGACAGACTCGGTGAGGTTGGAGGCACTTCTACTGTCATCGTAAATGGTTCTATCATCTCTGGTAGTGTTTACGGTGGTGGTGCTGGCGTTGAGTCTGCTAAAGACGAAAGAGGCAATCCAACTCTTGACTATGTTGATGTTGCACGTGTACTTAAGTCATCTGTCGTTACCGTTGAGGGTAAAGTCGTTGGTGACGAAGATGGCAAGACATACAGTGGTGATAATGGTCTGCCTATCGATGCTACTATCGTCTATGGTACTATAGCAGGTGGTGGTGACGTTGCCAGTGTGGGTGCTTATCAGAATGACTATGAAAATATCCCAGTTGCTGCTGAGAATGCAGAGCCTGTAACTACTGTTTCAATCTATGGCGGACATCTCATGTCAGATATTTATGCCGGTGGTTGCGGACGTCCTGATTCTTTGTGTGTCGATTACACTCGTTTGGGCGCTGTATATGGTAATACCAAACTTGTAGTTGATGATCCAAACATAGAAAGTCAGCAAGGATACGTATTCGGTAATGTCTTTGGTGGTGGTATGTGTGGTACTGTCTTCGGACATACTGATGTCGATATCCAGGGCTGTGACTTCGGTAATAATATATTTGCTGGTGGTTACGGTATTGTTGATACTGTTTACACCGCTAACGGAGCTGCTGACACCATACGTACGGATGCTGCTGTCAAGGGTAATACACGTCTTAACATTTCGGGTGGTGATTGGATCTTGTCTTCTATTTGGCTCACCACAGACGAGGAAGGTAAGGACATACGTGCCTGGAAGCCTGCCAATACATACGGCAACCAGACATACAGCTCTCAGTATGATCCATATAACCGTAAATTCGTCATTAACCACAATGCTTACGGTGGCGGTTACAACTGCTCAACGATTGATGGCGATGCTTATGTGACAATGACCAATGGTATGCTCGATAAGACTGTAGTTATCGGTCGTGAAGATGCTGTAGGTGACCTGTTCCAGGAGCGTGAATGGCAGGAGTCTTATAATAAGATAGGCTCAGCTCAGTTCAGCGTGTTCGGTGCAGGCTACGGAAAAGAGACCCTTGTAAAGGGTGACACTCACGTTGATATCCGTATTAAAGGTGAGCGCCTGCCGTCTGACACGATGGAAACCAAAAATATACCTTACTATAAGCGTTTCGTAACGAAGCAGTCATTGCTTGACGTTATCGGCGGTGGTTATAATGGTAAGGTAAATGGTGAGACAAACGTTCACATTGGCGGTAACACCTTCATGCGTCGTGTGTTCACTGGTGGTTACTATGCTCCTGTTAAGGAGACCAACCTGCTCGTGACATCAGGCGATATCGATGAAGTATTCGGTGGTGGTCTTATCGGTGACGTTTACGAGAATACCAATATTCAGATTGGTTGGCGTGAAAATGTTACCTTCGATGGTACTCCATATTCTGTCAACCATAACTCTAAACTCTTCATCAATAAGAACGTTTATGGTGGTAACGACGTATCTGGTACGGTCGGTTACAAGAACGAACAACACCAAGCAGGGCAGGGTACTTACCTGAAGATGTATGGTGGTAACCTCTATGGCGACGTTTACGGTGGTGGTAATGGTGACTACCTCTATGCTCTCGGCGTTAACGGTGAGACAGAAGTAACACCTAATGAGCACTACCTCAAGACGGCTGTATTCGAAGGTTATGACCTCGTTTATACCGTGCCGATGCGCGATGGTATGATAAGCTCTAACTATGCAAGTGACGCACAGAAGATTGTCAACATTTCAACTTTCCGTCCTTCAACGATAGAGTCTAACATCGAACTCTACGGTCTTTCTGAAAGTGATCGACTGAACATTAGGGGTAATGTCTTTGGCGGTGGTAACTGTGCTACGGTTGATGGTCTTGTTACTAACACTGGTGTCAACTCTGCCAAGGTGACGTTCGATATTAAGGACAATATCAATGTCGGTGGTGTATTCCTCGGTTCTGACGGTGATGCATTGTTCGTTGACTCTGAGAAGAATTCATTCCTGTCAAACTTCCAGACCATAAATAACCTCAACCTTGAGGATACTGTGATGTGGGAGACAGACCCAGCCAACCGTGGTATCAAGAAGAAGTATCTGCCAGTGGATATTGAGGACAGACCAATCGTCTATCCGCACTTGCTCGACCTGTACTTCCTCCCAGTGGAGATGTCTATACAGCCTACAGTATTGTGGAATGGTTCTGCTACGGGTAATGTGTCAAATGCTACTATTGGTATCTTCTGCTGTGGCGGTAACCGTGGTAACATGAACGTATATCCAGCTGAGACAGGTACAAACAAGGGTAATGTGGTTGACATAAAGTTCCCAACAGGTCTTGAGATTACCAAGCACATCATTGGTGGCTGTAACAATGCAAACTACGAATGGCACAACTCTGCTACGGGTAATGTGACTAAGCACACTGGTGGTTATCTGCTCGGTGAGCGTAAGTCAAAGAACCCAATGATACGTTTGTTAGTCGAGAATGTCTTCAAACCCGATACCGTGCATGTGACTGTAGATGGTGAGGAGCATGTTGAGTACACTGGTGGTAACGTCTATGGCGGTTGCTATAAGTCTGGTACTATCAATGGTGATGTAACTGTTGACCTGCGTTCTAACATGCTGAAGGGTCTCCGTAAGGATTACTTCGATGTAATATCTGACATCGGTGCTTCTTCATGTAACGTATATGGTGCCGGTTACGGTACAAACAGCTATGTATATGGTAACACCAAGGTCATCGTAGGTAAGAATACAAATTGTAAGACTGCTACAACTACCGTTAACGACGGTAATGGAGCAAAGGGCGTATTCGGTGATGCTTCAGGCAGTGCCAACGCAACTTACGAGGTATTCAATGATTTAGGTACGTCAGCAAGCTACATCTTCGGTGGCGGTCTGCAGGGTAATGTCGTAGGTAATGCTACTGTTGAATACCTCAACGGCCATACACTCCACTCAGTTACTGGCGGTTCTTATGCCGGTTACCTCTGGGGTAGCACTCAGGTGCTTGTCGGTTATCCAGACTACTATGTCGTTAAGGAAAAGAAACAGGCAGTATATGCTGTGGATCGTAAGGACAAGCGAGCAGACAACCTCGCTGTCAAGACACAGGATTTGAAGGGTAATGTAGAGAAGGCCATCAAGCAAGAGGTAAAACTCATGGCAGGCGACATCATAGCTCCTACGCTGTATGAGTCAATTGTCAAGGCTGATGCGAGCAAGGCTGAAAACTTCACACACGTGACAACAGCACCATCATCATCAGTAGGATGGGAAAACGTTGCCATAACGATTGATGAAGCTATCTATGGTGGTGGATACTCACTGGCTTCTGGTTCTTCAGTGATGGCTAACAATACCATCGTCCTGAAGTACGATGATGAGTATAATACAGATGATAAATATACTACACTCACGTCAGTAGGCTATGGTGGTAATACCACAATGGTTGTCTGGGATAAGATGGAGTATAATGGTGATGGCGACAACAAGACCACGAAGACTCCAGGTAATGATGCTGTTGACCATATATCAATATCACAGCAGCGTATGACACCAGTTGACCTGCCTACGGGAACCGACCTCTTCGGTTACTACTATGAGGATAAGAATCATCACTATCACTACATCTACGAAGAGAATAAGTACTTCCAGGGTCTGTCGTATCCAAAACCACCAGGCTACACTGGAACATACGTGTCAGCATACGACTTCGATGCTGAGGGCGGTATGTACGGTGACGGACACCTCTCCTTCTCTGAAGGCTTCCGTACTGGTGAGATAAAGGGCTACGGCTTCAATGGCGGTCGCTCTATCGAGGGTGCTCGACTGATGAATTCATTCCAGCGTATGGATATCCTGCGCGTAGAGGATTGTAACGTCATCATGCTCGGTGCACGTGACTATGCTACGAACGTAACTAACACCACTCCGTACTCTCTGTCACGTATTGGTGAGTTGCAGCTCGTCAGTCACATCGATGACAGCGGTGACTTGAAGAAGGTATCTATTGTCAATACCGATGATATCATTGAGGGTGACAAGGGTGCACGTAACTTCCTCGGATTGTCTAACAACATCCTCTATGTAGGCTGTGTATATACGAATACCGACTTCTCTGATGTTATGCATGAGTATAACAACACGAAGAATGCTGGTGACTCTACGTATCAGCAGAAGAAGCAGTATTGTATCGACCAGTTCTATCCATTGAAGGAAAAGAAGGATATATTCCAGTTGCGTAACGACGCTACGGCGAAGAACATGATTGGTATATCTTCTGGTTACGCTATGAAGATACAGAATGTTTCTACATCAGTAGTAGGTAAGACTATTGAAGATGGTTCGGAGACAAACGTACTCAATGACTCCGTATTCTACGGTCCAATCGTTGGTGTAGCAGAGGTTAACCTTATGAGTTCTCGTCTTGACGAGGGTGGTGGTTACATCTATGCCGACAATGTGCATGACCCTCATACAGTCAATGGTACAGACAAAGTTGACTTCCTTGTTACTACGGGTAACTTCGTATTCCCGCATACTGACGGCGGTCGTTACATCCTTGATGACTGTTACGTGAAGTCATACGACGAAACTCTTGGCGAACACGGCGAAGCAGAGGATGCACACTATTGGTATATTGAGGGTTATAACTACTATTATAACATCCACATTACCGGTTACACCTCTGACTCACGCAAGACCCCAATGGAGTTCGACAGTGATAATACTGACTTGCTCACGATATTGAAAGGTGCGAAGAAAGGACAGAAGGTTACCGTTCACAGTATTCGTTGGCGTAGTGAGCACATCGGTAAGAACGATACTTCGTATGATGAGTGCGATATCGACGGTAATTATAAGGCCAATGGCACATACCCTGCAAGTATGACAACGGGTATCGCTGATCCTGCAGGTAAGTACGGCAGTGCTACTCCTGCTTGGGTACTTAATGATAGTACCAAACAGATTGGTCAGCGCTGGACTGATGACTACTACAAGTTGCGCTTCAGTGCTCACGACGACACAACGCTCGTATATAAAGAGACTGCTGACACGTTGATAGGTGACAAGCATTACAAGTCAGTCTATGGCGACCTGCAGCGTGCGGTCAATACGACCAGTCAGCAAGTACTTGACGGCGTATTGCTTACTGATGAACCTGTAATCGCAATGCAGTTGGTTGATGCAGTGGATAACACCACGGAAGCATACTACAAGCGTCACCTCTCTGAGACGTGTAAGGCAACCGTTGTGCTGACAGTACCGGCTCTTGATGAAGAAAGACGTCAGATTCAAGGCTATACTACGGTATCAGCTTTCTATACCGACTCTACTTCTCAGGGCTTGAACTCTAAGGTACCAAAAAATACTCCTCTTGATTTGTCAGGTAATACAAAGTATTATTTCTTTAATGATAATACTCATGAGTATAATACTGTTGACCTCTCGATGTTGAGGTATCACTTTGGTTCGGGTTTATCAGAAGCTGACTACAAGGTGATTACAGGTATCCGCACCAATGAGGATGGTTTGTTCATCGTAACTTATAAGGATGGTGATGCTACGTTGACTTCAAATCCAGTGACTAACGTCTTCTTGTATGGTCCACGTAATTACACCTACACCTTGTATCTGTCGATAGACTACGTACAGGGTCCGGAGGTTCGCGGTCATATCAACATCGAAAACTGTGCTCTGCCAGGTGAGATGGTTAAGCTGACCACCAAGAACGTGAAGATCGCAGCAGATGAGTCAATGGCTCCTATAGGTTACTATTGGCGTGTTGGTATGCGTAAGTATGACGAGAAGTCAGGCAGCTGGGTATTTGCAGATGAAACGAAATGGACACCTGCAACCGTAGAGAAGACCAAGCCTGCAGGCTATGACTCTTATATGGTGAATGGCTCTACATACAATGGTGTGTTCAAGGGCGTGATATATGATGAGGATGACAACTATCTGCTCCTCCCAGTATATTACTTCATGAATGGCTATGGTGTGCAGTATGGTATTGAGTTCAACGGTTTGGAAGGTCAGATCTTCCCAGTCAGCATGGCTGAGAGTGATACCTTGCTTATCCACAACTATCACCGTATGTCAACACATGCTACCAACAGTACTCTGCACCTGCACTTCGACGAGGCTGCAGCAAGAGCTAAGGCTTATGAAGAGTATGTTGCTGACAAGACGGCATGGGATAAGAAGAAAAAAGCCGACGGTTATGCTGATAAGAGCGAAGATGATAAGAAGACTTGGAACCAAGACAATCCCGAGCCTACTTATGTAGCTCCACTCCGTCGTCCTCGCGTATATCTGCAGGACGAGGAAGACATGGTAGCCTTCTACAACTGCATCGACAGTATCGGACGTTATAACGAGGGTACACACCTCACAGAGGCTCAGATAGGCACGAAGAAGTACACAGTACCAACAGGTGGTAATTATATGTACTTCGTCATGCAGGATAGTATCTCATTCAACAAGTTGTACTATCACGCACCTACTCAGGACTTCGAGGGAGACCTTGACGGCCGTGGTCATACCGTTGACCTGACCAACACCAACCGTATCACTGACCAGAACGTGCCGGCACTGCTGAGAAACGTGAAGGGTAATGTGATGAACCTCGGTGTACTTGGAAAGTCAATAGCAACAAGCGTTGAGGAAGATGACAAAGCACACATATTCAACAGCTTCGTATATGGCATGAAGAATAAGAAGGCTGTGACAATCGTCAACAATGCAGCGACAGCAGGCAACAATGCTCTCGACAACTGCTATGACCTCAGCGTGGCTAATGATTATGACTTCAACTACGGTCGTGTGGCTTACAACCTGAATAAGTACTACTTGAATGAACGTTATCGCCGCAATAAGGGTATTGCAACGGCATACAACGATCGCATAGAGCAGTACTTCGGTAGTGAGGACTTCCAGTATGAGTGGCGTAACGATTCCCAGACAGGTAAGGTTACGGGTGTCCAGTATCTGAGAACAGGTGTCACGGATATGCCAGCTTATGCAAGTTCAGATACACGTCATGACAAGCACCACTACATTGACAAGGCACGTGCTGCAGTGACATGTCTGACACAGGCAGAGGCTGACGCACGCAATGCTAAGTTCAATGCCGAGTATGAATACGAAATCAACTCAGCTACTACAGGTTCTCCAATCCACATTGACAAGGATCCTTACAGCACGAAGACGGTGAAGAGCGTGACATATCGTCCGCTGTTCAATGAGCCTTATGCTGTTGACTCGGTAGGCAGGATGGAAAAGGACACACTGCGCAACGACTACCTGTTGTTCGGTCAGAACCTTGGTGAGAAGTTGCAGCTTCTGCCAAAGAACATAGCAAGCAGCATGAATGCTGACGCAACAAACCGCGTATGGCGTGCAAGTGGCTTCTATGGTTCGAAGAAGGATGAGGGCTTCTACTATAACGCTATGACCAACATGGCTACAATGGTGAACGACCCACGTCTGACAGCAATAGACTTCACATGTCAGCGTGACGGTGATATAACTAATGCTGAAAAGTGGCAGAATGATGAGATCAATACACTGACAAGTATTGATGGCGAAGCTAACGAACTGCAGAGTGTATATTTTGCTCCGACAAAGGATACCCCTGTTGATGAGCTTAATTCTACATCTTACTGGAAGTTCGGCGTAGCAGCACCTAAGTCTGACGGCACTCATGTGACACAGAACCTGCTTGTCTATACTGCACCTAACTCTAACTCCGGTACTAAGGTTAAGGAAGGCATAGAGTACACTGCACAGACCAGCACTGAGGATATTCTCGGACATCGCGTGGTAGTAGGCACTCCAAATCATACAGCAGCCCTGCTTCACTTGGTAGATAAGGAGGACTTCAACGCTCCTATCGCATTTATGGCATCTCGAGCATGGTATGACCGCGATCCATCGATGGAGACAGGATATGTTGACGAGGCCGGACAAGGCTGGGAGAGTGTAACACTGCCGTTCAGCGTAGCTAAGACAGAACTCAGTGAGCCTATCGAACGCTTCTACGACTATCCAGACGAGGTAGAAGACGCTGAGCATAAGCGCAACACTAAGAAGGAAGATCAGTCACTGATTACGTTCTTCTACGGTGATGGCGATACTACAGAGGATAATCCTAACGTAATCAACCATGAGTATTGGCTGCGCAGCATGACAGGTCTTAAACGCCAAGACGCTACTGGCAAACTCACGGCTACGTTTAAGCGTCCGCTCAATAGTCAGGAGGATGGAGGCTTCGCAGCTTACACACCATTCGTGGTAAGTTTCCCAGGCTCGAAGTTCTATGAGTTCGATATGACAGGTCGCTCGATAACCTTCTCAAATAGTGATGCCTTGGTAGATATTACTGACGATGCAGTAAAAGAAACCAAGCAGAGTGGAACAAGTGGTACACATACTTATACCCACTATGCTGCATTCATGAATGAGGAAGGCGCAGCCAACACCTATGCTATCGCACTGCGCACAAGCGCCGACGATACAGACATCAAGGGTGATAAGTTTACAGCTTCCGTACCGGTTTATCCATTCCGCACGAAGATCGTGAGCGAGGCAGTATCCGGATCCAATGGAGCCAAGGCTGCAAGCTATGCAGATTATCAGGCAGAAGAGCCAGAGTACATCTACATCAGCTCACTCGGTGTAAGTCTTGAGGACAAGGGTGTCAGCGAGCCAGAGACCGAAGACGTAATCGAAAGCGAAGGTCTGCGTATCTATCCAAGCGGTAAGCGCATCGTGGTAGAAAGCACATACGCTACGACCATCAAGGTTTACGGTGCCGGAGGTCAGCTCGTCAGAGTTCTCGACGTACGTCCTGGTACTTCAATCTACTCAGGCTTCGCATCAGGCGTCTATGTTGTAGAGCAGAAGAAGATGCTCTTGAAGTAAAAACAATGAATATAAAAAGAGAGGGCTGCCCGCCAATTGAGCAGCCCCCTCTTTTGTGTTTATCCAGCAATCGCATAGCATTTACACGGTAATCGCATAGCATTTACACGGTAATCGCATAGCTATTACATGGCAATCGCATAGCTATTACACGGTAATCGCATAGCTATTAAGTATATTACTCAATAAAAAGGAATGATAAAGCAGTTTTTCCAGATAATGCGCCGCTATCTCAGTCCGTACAAGATATATCTCGTATGGTCAGTGCTGCTGAACCTGTATTCGCAGGTGATGAATGTGTTCTCATTTGTGGTGCTTATACCAATACTCAACATACTGTTTCAGATAGACCAGAAAGTGTATCACTATAAGGAGTGGACGTGGTCGTCAATCGACAAAGACCTGCTTGTGAACAACGGCTATGCCTACGTGCAGGAACTGATGGGACAGCACGGTGCATTCTATACCCTGTGCTTGATGGGCATAGGATTAGTAGTAATGACCGCACTGAAGACGCTGGGCTATTTTGGCTCCTTGTCGGTGATGGTGCCGCTGCGCACGGGCATAGTGAAAGATATACGCATGGAGGTGTATCGCAAGGTGCTTTCATTACCGCTCGCATTCTTCTCTGCCGAACGTAGAGGCGACATCGTAGCCCGTATGAGTGCAGACGTGCAGCAGGTAGAAAATTCACTGACGAGCTCCGTTGACCTGCTCATTCGCCATCCGATAGCAATCGTGGTGTGCTTCTCCACCATGATATTCGTGAGTTGGGAACTGACCATCTTTGTCATCGTCGTGGCACCATTTGCCGGTATAATCATGGGCCAGGTGAGCAAACGTCTCAAGGCACAGAGTACCACGGCACAGACCTTGTGGGGCGACCTGCTCTCGCAACTTGACGAAACCCTCGGCGGTCTGCGTATAATAAAAGCCTTCATAGCAGAAAGGAAGATGGCCGACCGCTTTGAGGACGTCAACAGCCGTTACCGTAAAGCAGTGAGTGCGGTGACCATACGTCAGTCGCTGGCACACCCAATGTCAGAGTTCCTCGGCACGGTGATAATCGTAATAGTGCTCACATTCGGCGGTTGGCTGATACTCACGGGCTCCAATCTGGTGGATGCCTCAACGTTTATCTTCTACATGGTGATACTCTACAGCGTCATCAACCCACTGAAGGAATTTGTAAAAGCCTTGTATCAGATACCCCTCGGACTGGCATCCATGGATCGTATAGACTTCATACTCAAAGCCGAAAACCCCATAAAGGAATTGCCGAAGCCACAAGAATTGACCGAGTTCCTCGACAAGGTAGAACTCCGCAATGTGGGTTTCCATTATGAAGAGGGTAGGGAAGTGCTAACAGACATCAACCTTTGCATAGAGAAAGGCCGCACGATAGCCCTTGTAGGACAGTCAGGCTCAGGCAAATCAACACTCGTTGACCTGATACCTCGCTATCACGATGTGACCAGCGGACGCATACTTATAGACGGAAAAGACATCCGCGAGGTAGGAATAGCCGACCTGCGCTCACTCATAGGCAATGTAAATCAGGAGGCAATACTCTTCAACGACACATTCTTCAACAATATAACCTTCGGTGTAGAGAATGCCACGATGGAGCAGGTGATAGAGGCTGCGAAGATAGCCAACGCCCATGACTTCATCATGCAGACGGAGAAAGGATACGACACGATGATAGGTGACCGTGGCGGCCGCCTGTCAGGGGGTCAGCGCCAACGCATAAGCATAGCCCGTGCCATACTCAAGAACCCCCCGATATTGATACTTGACGAAGCCACTTCGGCGCTTGATACAGAGTCAGAACATCTCGTTCAGGAAGCCTTGGAGCGACTGATGAAGAGTCGCACGACGGTAGCCATAGCCCATCGTCTGTCAACCATCCGCAATGCCGACGAGATATACGTATTGCACGAGGGACGCATCGTAGAGCATGGACAGCACGACCAACTCATAGCCGAAGGTGGCTACTACAAAAAACTGCATGATATGCAGCAGCTGTAAAAAGTAAAAAAAACAATATGAACGTATTGTATTACATAATATACGTAAACGCTTACTTGGTATCATTGTTGCCAATGAGAGCGCTGTATGTCATATCCGACTTCTTCTACATCATAATATATAAGATGTTACACTACAGGGCGTCGGTAGTGCGTACGAACCTGAGGAATTCCTTTCCGCATAAGGATGAAAAAGAACGTCTCAAAATAGAGAGAGAGTTCTACCATTGGTTCTGTGACTATATCGTGGAGACGCTAAAACTGACATCGATAAGCGAGCAGGAGATGCGCAGACGAATGCGTTTTGAGGGTCTTGACGAGGTGTGCCGACTTACGGAGCAAGGCAAAAACGTGTCAGTATATATGGGCCACTACTGTAACTGGGAGTGGGTGAGCAGTTTCGGCATGCATCTGCCACAATACAAATGCGGGCAGATATACCATGAGTTGGAAAACAAAGCCATGAACCGTTTCTTCCTGAAGATACGCGGTCGGTTCGGGAGTATCTCCATTCGTATGAATGACACGCTGAAGGTGATACGCCATTGGGTGGCAGATGGGCAGACGAACCTCGTGGGATACATATCAGATCAGGCTCCAGGCTATCTCGACATGCACTATTGGCCGATGTTCTTAAATCAGAAGACACCTACTTATACGGGAACGGAACGCATAGCCAAGTTGTTTGATACGGCAGTGTTCTATATGGACATGAAGCGGCCTCGACGCGGTTACTACGTGGCAACGATGGTGAAACTGTGTGATGCAGCGCGTGGAGAAGAGAAATTTGCATTGACACAGCGATACTATCAGTTGCTCGAAGCTGCGATAAATGAGCATCCCGCCTACTGGCTCTGGAGCCATCGCCGATGGAAGCGAGACTGGGAAGGCTTCTGCAAACTGATACCTGACGAGCGTGAACGTGAGCGTATAATGAGTAAATTGTGAACGGAATGAAATATTCATGAAGTCGTGAACATGGATGACGGAAATAAAATATCAGTAGTAATCAATACCTATAATGCCGCACAGCATCTTGAGAAGGTGTTGCAGGCAGTGAGTTGTTTTGATGAAGTTGTGGTGTGTGATATGGAAAGCACAGACGAAACGCTTGACATCGCTCGGCAATACGGCTGTCGTATTGTTACGTTTCCTAAGGCAGACCATAAAAGTGCAGAACCTGCACGCACCTTCGCTATTCAGTCAGCAACGAGCAAATGGGTGCTTGTAGTAGATGCTGACGAGATAATAACACCAGAACTGCGAGAAAAGCTGTATGACATTATCAAAACGCCCGATTGCGCCGCAGGCTATTATATTCCACGTCAGAATATGTTCTTGGGTCGTTTCATACGCGATTTCCATTATGATTATCAGCTACGCTTCTTCATACGCGAGGGTACAGAGTGGCCGCCTTACGTGCATACCTTCCCCAAAGTCAATGGTCCGGTAAGGAAACTCAAGGCAGGACGCAAGGTGCGTATGCTGCATCTGATGGATGAAACGATGCATCAGTATATGGAAAAGATGAATCAGTACACAGACAACGAAGTGGAAAAGAAAAGCAAGAAACGCTACGGTGTGTGTGCATTGGTGTGGCGTCCATGCTGGAGATTTTTCAAGAGTTATGTTCTCGACGGCAGTTTCCTGATGGGCAAGCGAGGACTTATCCGTTCGATGATGGCGGCACAGTATCAGTATGTGCTGGTATCTAAAGTGATGGAGAAAAGATTTAGAAGCGAGGAAGAACAAAATAAATAAAGGTGGGTTCTATTGATTACCACCGTAATTCGAAAAACTGACAAAGCTAAAGAATAGAACCCACCTAAACAAATTAAAGGGCATTATGGCGAAGTATGACATAAGAGACTTGCAGATGAGATTGCTGAAGATACTGCAGACGGTTGACAACGTTTGTAAAGAACACAATCTGGATTATTACTTGTGGGCAGGAACGATGCTCGGAGCCGTGAGACACGGCGGTTTCATACCCTGGGATGACGATGCCGACATAGCGATGCCACGCCCGTGTTACGACATACTCGTGGAGCATGCATCCGAGTGGTTGCCTTATCCTTACGAACTGACATGCTTTGAATACAATCCGAAGTTTACGGGAACGTATGCTAAAATCATTGATAGCAGCACCACGCTCATTGAGCGTTATGACTTCAAATCGCTCGGAGGAATATATATAGACCTGTTTCCGATTGACGGAGTGTGTGATAACGGTATCAGAGGCAAGATGAAATTGTCGCGATACAGCTACTACAAAAAAATAGCATACTTCTGTAATCGCAATCCATACAAGCACGGCAAAGGCATCAGTTCGTGGTTGCCGCGGCTGATACAAAGCCGCTATACCAATGCTGACATACAGGGAAAGGCTATATCATTGATGAAGGAGTGTGAGTATGACAGTGCCGACTACGTGTGCGACTTCGACGACGGCGCTCCAGGCATAATGCCAAAAGAGTACTTAGGGCGTCCCGTACCAGTTATGTTTGAGGGCATAGAATTAAAGGGAGTGGAGCGCAGCGACGCTTATCTGCGACATAAATATGGTGATTACATGACCATACCATCTGTAGAACATCAACGACAGCACGACTTCTACTATTTAGACTACGACTTGCCCTATCGCCAATACAAAGACGAACGAGAGTTCGTAAGTTGATGAGGAAACATTCGTTCAGACATAAAGCTCCTTTATACGTTTGTAGAAGTGATTGTAATCTAGAGAAGTATGGAAGTCATTCAGAGCCTGCCCGCCAATACTGTTGCGCATATTCTTGTCTTCAATCAACTGCTTTATTTTATTGCTGAGCGACTTACTGTTGCCTGGTGGTGTCAGTATGCCATTCTTTTCAGATATCAGATATTCGCTTTGTCCGCCGTTGTCAGAAGCAATGACGCATTTCCCCTGCGACATATATTCCAGGCAAGCGAGTGAGAAAGACTCTCGGGCTATTGACGGTAATACCCCGAAGTCACATTGACGTATATAAGGTGTGACCTCTTGCAGGAACCCTACGAAATCCAATTTGTCAGCAATGCCACAACTTAAAGCCAGTTCGCGCAAGCGTTTCGTATATTCAGCCTCCCCAGTTCCTGCTATGATGAGGAAGAAATCGGCATTGCGTATGATGCCGAGAGCCTCAATAAGCACCTCTATCCCCTTCTCTTCAGCCAGCCTGCCATGATACATTATTATAGCAGTAGAATCCTTAAGATTATACTTCTCCCTTAGAATTATGGTTTCGCTGCATTTCCTTTCGGCAGGCAAAGCGATGCTGTTGTGTATGACGCAGGTCTTGTCGTACGCAATATTCGGTTGGCTGAGCATAAACTCCTGTCTTGCAAGTTCAGATACGAAAACCACTTTATCTACCTGTCCATACAGCCAACGGTACAGCAAGTTGTTACTACCTTTCTTGACCAGATGACGTGTGATGATTAGTTTCACCCGACTACTATTGCCAGAGAGCCTCCGTGCCATGGCAGCAGTCAGGGCATCCTTGAAATTATGGGCGTGTATGACATACTCACCTTGGCATAAAAGCTTTGCTAATCTCCAAACGCTCACAATATCAACGATACCCTTCAGCGGCATCTGCACTACGGTAGCGTTGAGATGGCGCAACTTGTCGTATATTGCACTGTAAGGACGGCATACGACAGTCACGGGAAACACGTCTTGAGAGAGACGCTGGCATAAATCATAAACGTACTGCTCGCCCCCTCCCCACACTTTATTTGATACAAGATGTACTATGTGTTTCATTCTACAGTAATTTACGCAAATATAGTAAATAAAATTGATATTACGTGAGGTTTTATGTTTTTTTTCTCTCAAAATGTAATTATCCGCAAGGTTATTTTGTCAGATAGAGTATTTTTGCTATCTTTGTCCGTGTTTTTCTTATGCAGAGAAGTAAATCAAAATGTTACGAATAAGAAGTAGAGCAATAGTAAGTCTCATTGTTATTTTCCTGATATGGACATTGGTAGGTGTGGTAAGTAAGGTGCCATTCCTCTTTATGTATGGTTCATTGATGAGTGACACGAGCACGTTTGGGCGTATGATGGCTATGTGGCACGGACTACGGCTCGACCTCGCAGTGGCTGGCTATCTTACGCTATTACCAGGATTGATGCTCATAGTGAGACAGTGGTACAAGGGAAAAGCGTTGCGATGGGTATGGAATATCTATTTTGCCATAACTTCATTGCTGTACTCTTTTGCCATAGTATCCAACCTCGGACTTTATGGCTATTGGGGATTTCCCCTTGACAACACCCCTTTATTATACATTCGTACATCGCCATCAGATGCCGCTGCGAGCGTCAGTGCATGGCAGATGATAGTAGCTCTGGTCGCAATAATACTCCTGACAGTTTTAATATACAGTGCGTTCAGACCGTTACGACCGAAGTCAGAGCATTTGAATTCAACGGGAAGAACTACGCTCATTCGATTATTCAATACTCTTCTCCTCCTTCTTCTCACCGCCCTGCTCATACTTCCGATACGTGGCGGCGTGGGTACCGGCACTAACCATACGGGCAGCGTGTATTTCTCAAGCAACATGGCACTGAACCATGCGGCGGTAAATCCTGTCTTCTCCTTCGTCGAGGCTGTCACCCATCAGGAGGAGATAGGCACAAGGTATCGCTTCATGCCAGACGAAGAGGCAACGGCATTGTTCCGTAAGATGATACACACCTCGCTCAGGCCTTCCGCCACAGTCAAGCGTTATAATGTCATCCTTATATCCCTTGAGAGCTTCTCTGACTCCATAATGCACGTTGAAGGAGTAACGCCCTGCCTCAACAAACTGGCTGCAGAAGGTCTGCATTTCCATAACTTCTATGCCAACAGTTTCCGCACCGACCGCGGACTGGTGTCTATACACAGCGCACTGCCTGCACAGCCCACCATGAGCATCATGGATATGCCGAAGAAGAGCACTTCGCTGCCTTCCATTGCCGGCACTATGGCACAAAACGGATACTCCACGACTTTCTATTACGGCGGCGACATCAACTACAGCAATATGCGCTCCTATTTCATCGGTACGGGCTTTCAGCAGATAGTGTGTGACGTTGATTTCCCACAGTCGCTACATACAGGCAAATGGGGCGTGGCTGACGGTCCGGTATTCAACCGTATGCTTGCCGACATCAAAGCCGACAAAAGCGGTAAGCCATTCTTCCGTAGCATAATGACAGAGAGCAGCCATGAGCCTTTCGACGTGCCAGACTATAATAAGATTAAGTCTTTTCCTGAACTTAATGCCTTTGCATACGCTGACGAGTGCCTGGGCAGGTTCATGACAGAACTGAAAGCACTTCCGTGCTGGCGCAACACCCTCGTGGTGATAGTGCCCGATCACCTCGGTGCTTATCCCGACAAGGTTGACAACTATCAGCAGTGGCGTTTCCATGTACCCCTCATCCTTTCGGGCGGCGCCGTAGATGATTTCAGGACAGAAGCCCAGGAGTCACTTGACGTCATAGGCTCACAGATAGACATTGCCGCCACAGTGCTTGCCTTGCTGGGCATAGACCACAGCGACTTCACCTATTCCAAGGATTTGCTTGACTCAGCAGCGCCTCATTTCGCATTCTTCACCTTCCCTGATGCTATGGGCATCGTCACACCTGACGGCGGGGTGATTTACAATAACACCTCTAATAAGGTGGCGCAGCATGCAGGCAGCAACAATGCAACGCTCACGAAACAGGCGCAGGCTTTCCTGCAAAAACTCTACGATGACTTGGATAAAAGGTAAAAATATCCAGTTTAAACGCTGTAATGGATAAAAAAGTAACTTTTTTATCCATTACAGTTTGTTTTATTGGATAAAAAAGTGTAACTTTGCACCTATAACCCATAATCATTCCCTATGAGAGCAGTTATACTTAATCAACGAAGAGAGCGTGACGAACTGTTAGAGCGTAGCTATCTGGAGCGCAAGACAAAATTCAATTCCGATGAACTGTTGGCTAACAAACTGATTAAACTGGTCAGTGGTCCACGTAGGGTAGGAAAGTCAACTTATGCGCTTTTGATGCTAAAGGGCAAGAACTTTGCCTATCTGAATTTCGATGATGACCAGTTGCTTGCAACGTGGGACGAAGAAGCCGTCATGCAGTTGTTAGATGAGGTATATCCTAACTATGAATACATGCTGCTTGATGAGGTGCAGAACCTGAATGACTGGGATTTATGGATTTCAAAACTCTACCGAAGAGGCAAGAACCTGATAGTAACAGGCAGCAATGCAAAGATGCTGAGCAGCGAGATGGCTACCGTGCTTACAGGACGTTACATACAAATAGACATGATGCCATTCAGCATGCAGGAGGTGGCGGAGTGGAACAATACTGATATCAGAAGTATTGCTGACGACTACCTCCACAACGGAGGTTATCCCGAAACGATTCAGGCGCGTAGCATTGTCAAGAATTACCTTTTCACGCTATTCGACAATATAGTATGGAAAGATGTATGCAAGCGGCACAAGGTGCGCAAGGCTACAGACTTAAACACTTTGGCAGTATATCTTCTTACCAATTTCTGCAATCCTGTCAGTGCTAACGACTTGAAAACGGAATTAGGATTCTCAAGTGTCACCACAACGAAGAAATTCATGGATTATCTACATGAGCCCTTCCTCTTTTTCTTCCTTATGCGTTATGACAACAAGATGAAAATCATGAAGAAAGCAGCACAGAAGGTTTATGTAGTAGATAACGGTTTTGTGACATCCAGGGCTTTCAACATAAGCGAGAACATTGGTCGGTTATTGGAGAATCAGGTTTTCACAGAATTGCTACGCAGAGGCTATGACACAGAACGCACGCTTTTCTATTATCGCTCACGCAACGACAAGGAGATAGATTTTGTAATACGTGACGATTTCCGTATCAAGCAGCTAATTCAAGTCAGCTACACGCTTACTAATGCAAAAACAGAAAAGAGAGAAGTTGATGCCCTTGTAGAAGCTGCAGGCGAACTACACTGTTCTGACCTGATGATCGTGACTGCCAATGAAGAGCGGAGTATAGAGAAAAATGGATATATAATAAAAGTCATACCCATACATAAGATGTAATTATATGGGGCAGAATAATTCATAATTCGACTCCCCCTAAATCTCCACAAGGAGAAAACTCCCACCTTTGGGAGGGGAAGGGGTGGGGTCATAACCCATAACTTAGAATAATGATATTTGCGAGAGACAAAGGACGTATGTGTAACAATATGTTGCAGTTTGGTCATGTATATGCCTGGGCGCGTGAACATGACCGCAGCGTTATGTCAATGCGTTTCAGTTATAAATACAGGTATTTCGCTATCAGTAGTTCGAGATATGCTAATGCATTTCTTTACGTCGTGGTGAAGTATGCAGCCAAGTTGGGACTGATTTCAGAGGCGAAATTCCAGACAGAGGATTGCGACAGCGATGCACTTGAGCGCAGAATGCTTCGCCACCGGCACATAGTGGTGAGCGGATGGTTCTGCCGCTGGTACGACCTCTTCCTGAAATACCGCAGTGAGATATGTTCACTGTTTGCTATGAATGAGGCTATCACGACTTCAGTGCGCAAGCGGATGGCGGCAGCAGAGAGGGCAACGACGGGCGGACGCGTAAGGCTTGGCGTGCATATACGTCGCGGAGACTACAAGAACTTCTGCGATGGGCAATACTACTATGATGATGCTACGTATGCTGCTTATATTGCAGCCTTCGCACGCATGATGTCAGACAAGACGGTAGAGGTGTTTCTCTCCACCAACGATGCGGCGGTCAGTGCTGAGACTATATCTGCATTGATACCAGAGCCGGAAGTGTGTGTGCATCTGCTTGGAGGCAATGCAGCCGAAGACCTGTATATGCTCTCAGAGTGTGACTATCTCATCGGTCCTCCAAGCACATACTCACTCGTGGCGGCAATGTACCGTGACATACCTCTTTGCCGCATGGATCAGACAAATTCAGGAACTATGTCGTCGGAGGATTTCAAACTGTTTGATTATTGGTTCAGACGTATAGTATAAAAAACCCTAAAACAAACAACACTATGATTATTACTACAACCCCACAAATTGAGGGCCACCCCATTCGAGAATACAAGGGCGTGGTGACAGGTGAGACCATTATCGGTGCTAACTTCGTTAAGGATTTCTTTGCTGGCATACGCGATATCATCGGCGGACGCTCTGGCAGTTATGAAAAGGTGCTTATAGAAGCCAAAGATACTTCGATGGCAGAGATGCAAAAGCGCGCCATGGAGATGGGTGCCAATGCCATCGTGGGCATCGACATTGACTATGAGACGATAGGACAGAATAACTCAATGCTCATGGTGGCAACGAGCGGTACTGCCGTGGTGATTTAATGTCCCCAAAAAAGTTACCCGAACAGCATCCTTAGAGCCTCCTCAACCTTTCCTACGGGGTGAATCTTTATGCTGAACTTCTTACCCTTGATGGCCATGAGGCTGCGCTTGGGGATAACGATGTCGGTGAAGCCCAGTTTCTCAGCCTCGGCTATGCGCTGCTCTATGCGCGCAACGGGGCGCACCTCGCCCGACAGACCGACCTCGCCACACAGACAGTAGCCAGTATCTATAGGCATATCGACGTTTGACGAGAATACGGCGGCAATGACACTGAGGTCCATGGCCATGTCGGTAACCTTTATTCCACCGGCAATATTTATAAACACATCCTTCTGGATAAGCTTGAAACCCACCTTCTTCTCCAGCACAGCCAACAGCATATTCAGGCGTCGTTGGTCGAAACCCGTGGCAGAGCGTTGGGGAGTGCCGTAGGCTGCGGTGCTCACCAATGCCTGCGTCTCAATCATAAACGGTCGCATACCCTCCACTGCAGCCGATATGGCGATGCCGCTCATGCCATCGCGGTCTTCGCTGAGCAACAGCTCAGAGGGGTTGCTGACGGGGCGCAGACCGTTTTGCAACATCTCGTATATACCGAGTTCGGACGTAGAGCCGAAACGGTTTTTTATGCTTCGCAGTATGCGATAGATGCCTTGGCGGTCGCCCTCAAACTGAATGACGGCATCAACTATATGCTCCAGTATCTTCGGTCCGGCTATGGTGCCCTCCTTGTTGATGTGACCTATAAGAATTACCGGCACGCTGCTTGCCTTGGCAAAGCGTAGCAATGCGCTGGCACACTCGCGTATCTGGGTGATGCTGCCGGGTGCAGAGTCAACGGTTTCGGTCTCCATGGTCTGTATGGAGTCAATTATCACGAGGTTGGGCGCACTTTCCCTTATCTGGTCGAATATCTTCTCGATGCTCGTCTCGCACAATACCGACACGCTCTCGTTCTTGCCTCCCTCTATTCGTTCGGCACGCATCTTGAGCTGGTGAGCACTCTCCTCACCGCTGACATACAGAACGTCACAGTCAGGCATACGCATGATGGTCTGCAGTGTCAGCGTACTCTTGCCTATGCCAGGGTCACCGCCTAACAGGATTATGCTGCCAGGCACCAGTCCGCCGCCCAACACACGGTTAAGTTCTTCGTCGTGCATATCCATACGCGGTGCATCCTTCATCGGTATGTCCTTCAGCAGCATGGCATTGCTGCGCGAACCGACACCCTGCCTGCGCACCGCGCTGACCTCCTTTGCTGCAGTGCGTGCACTCTGTTGACCCGTATCATTGGCTATACGAATCTCGCGAAAGGTGTTCCACTGACCACATGCAGGGCATTTGCCAATCCACTTGGCAGATTCCTGACCGCAGTTGTCACATACGTATGCTATCTTGTCTTTTGCCATTCTTTAATCATTGCTAAATGTTCGTGTTTATGAATTAAGGTTTGCTTTGGAATAAGGTTGGAAGGATTAAGGATTATTGTTTGCTTGTAAACCTTCCTCCTTTATTCCCAATTAACCCTTCTTCCTTCATCCTTTCACCCTTCCTCCTTTCTCCCTTCACCCTTATTTTAGGAAACAAGCGTGGGCTGGTATGTAGCCAGTATTCACGCGCCAGTCAAACGTACCATCACTGTTGAAATGTAGCAGTTCGCCACGCGAGGTGTAGTTCTTTGCATCCATCACGTAGAAATCGCGCCCCTCAGGATTTACGATGATGCCATAAGGCATACGCACGGAAGCCAATTCGGGGGCATCGCTCAGCCTGTTGGTTACAATCTCATGCGTGCGCACATTGATTATGCCATATGTTATGATGTTGGAATACGTGGCATTGCTCCACTCCGTGCCGATGTAATACAGCGAATCACCCACTATGCACATATCGCTCACGGCCTGTGGCAGGCATCCCGTCAGTTGCATCTTCCCATGGCTGTCAGGGGTCAGCAGGTAAAGGCAAGCCCTCGTGTCATTGTAGTCGCCGCGCGAAGTCACCCAAAGCTGTCCGTAGCGGTCACTACGCACACGGTGAGGGTTTATGCCCACGGTGATTTTGCGCTCTTCCTTGAATGTGGTAAGGTCGATGACACTCACTGTCTTGTCATATATCCCCACGAGGTATCCGCCGCTGTTGGCTACGTAGAGTTTGTTGCCCACCACTTCAAGTTCGTCGGGCTGATAGCCAACCTCTACGCTATCCATCTTCTGTAGCGTCAGAGTGTCAACCTTATATACCCTGCCTACCTGCGAGCCATCGGTAAGACTCACTGGTCCCACGTAGGACGATACGTAGGCATAGCCTTCGCTGAAAGCCACATAGCGGCAGTTGCCGATGTTGACTTGACCTATACGCTTACACGATGCGGCATCAACCACTTCCACCTTGTTGGAACAGTTAATGACCATCCACATCCTGTTGCCGTAAATCTTTATGTCATTGCCCACGTCGCCCAGTTCCATGACGACGCTTGGATTACGCTCAGAGTATATATTGCGTAGATAATGAGCTGTTGACTGTTTGTCAGACATATCGAGATAGTCAAGCGAACAGTTATTGCTCCCCATGGCCCCCTCACACAATACATACATGCCTTTATAGCCCTGACCCTGTGTGGAACGGCCTAAATCCTCTTTTTCTGAGATTACAAGTAACCTGTCGTCACGGCATCCGGTGAAGATTAGCAACAATGCGACGAGGGCAACATATGTGTATTTATTCTTATTCATCGTTCTGATTTATTCTGGTAGTAATGCAAATGTCATGCGATGGTAAGGCGTAGGTCCATATTCTGCTATAGCCATACGGTGCTTCTTCGTAGGGTATCCCTTGTTCGACAACCAGTCATACTGCGGATATTGCTCCGCAAGTTCGTTCATATAGTCATCGCGATAGGTCTTAGCCAATATCGAGGCTGCCGCTATGCTGAGGTATTTGCCATCGCCTTTTACTATGGTAGTGTAGGGCAGACAACCTTTCTCCAACGCCATGCTGCGTGATTTCTTCGTTTTCTTATCCTTCGTAGCCACCTCATCGCCAAACAAACCAAGTTGCACAGTCTTCTTTTCCTTTATCACTGGCAGCACGTTGTGGTCAGCATTAGGAAAATAAGGGTCAAACTTATTGCCGTCGATAATCAGTTCCTCAGGTCTTACGGTCAGTTTGTCGAGTGCACGGTGCATGGCGAGATATGACGCATGGAGAATGTTTATCTTGTCAATCTCCTCTGGAGTGCAGATGCCCACCGCCCATGCCACGGCATCATGCTCTATCTGTGCGCGCAGTGCATAGCGGCGCTTTTCGGTCAGTTGCTTCGAGTCGTTGAGCATCTCGTTATGGTAATCAGCCGGCAGAATTACCGCAGCGGCATACACGCTGCCAGCAAGACAGCCACGACCGGCCTCGTCGCAGCCGGCCTCAATCACACCAGCCCTGTAGTATGGTTTTAATTCGCTGTGCATATATTATCTTTTTGTTTTCTTTGATATTCCCATAGGGGGGCGGACTAAGCAAATCCGAAAGTCAGACAAAGCTAATTATTAGAACTTACCTGCATTCTTGTCGCTTAAGGGAAGACTAATGCCTGTTCCTGCACATTATATATATAATGACAGGAGCGCCAAACAAAGGCGTGACAGCATTGAGTGGTATGACCGAGCCCTGCGGCATCACACAGATGAGATTGCACGCCAAGGCCGTCAGCGCACCGCAAAGAATCGTGGCAGGCATAAGAGTCTGGTGGTTAGAAGTGCCAGTGGCAAGGCGTGCCATGTGGGGCACAGCCAGTCCGAGGAAAGCCACAGGCCCGCAGAAAGCCGTGCTTACGGCCGAGAGAATGCCTGTAGATACCAGAAGAAGCAGGCGCACCCTGCGTATGCTTATGCCGAGGTTCTCAGCGTAGGCATCGCCGAGAAGCAGCGCGTTGAGTGGTTTTACGAGCAAGAGAGCAAGCAACAGTCCCACACTGCTGGCTATGATGAAGAAAGGAAGCGTCTGCGGACTGACATCGCTGAAACTGCCCATGCCCCACATCACGTAGCTGTGGATGTTGTCGCTCGTAGCGAAGAAATTGAGCAGCATTACCAGACTCGACACGAGATAGCCCACCATTATGCCTACGATGAGCAGCATCATATTGCTCCTCACCACACTGGCAAAGGCCAATAGCAGCACGATTACTGCCATAGCACCGATGAAGGCACCCGTTACCACTGCCAGATAGCCCGCTACGGTGCTGCCTCCTATGCTGATGACGCCACCCGTCACGAGCATCACCACTCCCACGCCGAAACCGGCCCCGTTGGTAATACCGAGAATAGAGGGACCCGCCAGCGGATTGCGAAAGGCGGTTTGCAGGAGCAGTCCGGCCGTGGCAAGCGAAGCACCGCATACCATAGCCGTCAGCATCTGCGGCAGTCGGCTCTCAAGGATGATATACGTCCAGCTGCTTTTCTCAGCCTCTCCGCACGTTAGTACACGCCATACCTGTGCTGACGGTATGCTGACGGAACCGAAAAACAGATTGAGCAGTGCCGCTAAAGTGACCATGGCGGCAAGCAACATGATTATGTACCTACCGCGATTCACTGACCAGCCTTTTTATAATACTTACACATAGAACTCGGAGTTGTCGGCGGAGCACACAATTCCGGATGCAGAATCGACACATATTCGCTGAGCAGCACATCGGGATGGAACGGGGTCTCCTCGTAAAAATGCGTCAGAGAGAGATTGCACACCCATACGTTGCCAGTCTGCCAGGCGTGCATACGTGTGTTCATTGCCCACAGGGAAGCAATGTCGCGCAGAGTCACATCAGTGGCTTGGTTATACTTTATCAGCCACAAGTCGGCTTCGCGCGCCTTCTCATACACCGTCTCTGGACTGTAAGGCAGAGCACCGCGCTCCTTAACATCCTTATATATATAATCTCCTGCGGCATCGCTGATGAAATGCCCCACGGTGCTTTCGCCCCCAGCTACGTACCACGTGTTGCCAATCTTCATCTCCGTCACCACCGTAGGTCGTCTGCTTGTCTGCGAGGCTCGCGTGCGTATGGAGTCATAACGCTGTTCGATGCACGAAAAAAGACTGTCGGCTTCAGCCGTGCGACCTATCAGTCTGCCGTAGAAACGCATCCACTCTGCACGACCGAGCGGCGACGTCTCCATATAGTCGGCACACTCTATGAGCGGTATGCCCAGTTTGCCTACCTTGCCATAGCTTCCGCTATTCTCAAAGGGCGAGAGCAGTATGGCATCGGGTTGCATGTCAATCACCCCTTCAATGTTAGGCGACATCGTCTCTCCTAAATCGCGTATGCGCCCCGAGCGCACATCATCGTGCACCTTGGGCAGGTTGATATACTGCAGGTCACACACACCGCGGATGCTGGGATATGCACCAAGCTCATCGATAAGTCCGCAATGTACGGAGGTATATACCGCCATGTTCTCAAGCGGAGTGCGCACCACGTCGCCCTCTGGCAGATGCTCAGGCAATTCCGCATTTCGTGGCACGAGCACATAGCGATGAAGCGTGCGCGTGGAATCCCAAGGATTGGTAATGCTGACCGTCGTATAGCCATCGTGTTCGGTAATGCTGAGCAAATCGGCATGGCGCAACGTCAGTGTCTCGCCTCCATCGTCATGGACAGGGGAATTGGCACCACGACAAGCCATAAGCAGTGGCAACAGGAACAGGAATGTATAACGAAAATATCTCATAAGAGTGCAAAGGTACGAAGAAAATACGTAGTTTGCAACAAATTCGGATATAAAAATTTTGCCGTTTGGAAATAAATCATTAACTTTGCATTGATATAACAGGCATACTTTCCAGACCGCAAGGGGGGAGTAAGAAATAATAATAAAAAAGAAAATACAGATAATATGTTAGACGTAAAACAAACTCTCAATGAGGCCGAGGAACGCATGGAAATGGCAGCCATGTTTCTTGAGGAACAGCTCTCGCGCATACGCGCTGGCCGCGCCAACGTGGCAATACTCGACGGAATAAAGGTGGAATCATACGGTATGATGGTGCCTTTGAATCAGGTGGCAAACGTTTCAACGCCTGATGCCCGTACCATAGCTATCAAGCCATGGGACAAGAAGGCTATTCGCGCTATCGAGAAGGCTATCATGGACTCAGAGGTCGGCATCACACCCGACAATAACGGTGAGGTCATCCGCCTTGCTATACCACAGCCTACGGAGGAACGCCGTCGCGAACTGATGAAGCAGTGTGGCAAGATAGCAGAGAAGGCAAAGGTAGAGGTGCGCAACGTACGCGCCGACTTGAAGGATAAACTGAAGAAGGCTATCAAGGACGGACTGTCAGAGGACATTGAAAAGGATGCGGAGAATGACCTGCAGAAAGTGCACGACAAGTACATAGCCAAGCTTGATGTGCTAATAGAGGAAAAGAATAAGGAAATCATGACGGTATAGTAATTCATAATTCATAATTCGTAATTCGTAATGCATAATTCATAATTCATAATTCGTAATTACTGTTCAAGCAGGAAATTATGAATTATGAATTATGAATTATGAATTAGCATGACAGGGTTAGTAATAAAGAACACTGGATTTTGGTACACGGTGCTGACTGATGACGGTACTGCGGTTGATTGTAAGGTGAAAGGTAACTTCCGCCTCAAGGGCATACGTAGTACTAATCCTGTGGCCGTGGGCGACAGAGTGGTTATCAGCAAGGCAGAGAGCGAACCCAATGCCTGGATTACTGAGATAGAGGACAGACGTAACTATATCATACGCAAGTCGTCGAACCTATCAAAGCAGAGTAGTATCATCGCTGCCAATGTAGATCAGGCCATGCTCATTGTGACAGTGAACTATCCAGAGACGAGTACTACGTTCATTGACCGTTTTTTGGCATCGGCTGAGGCTTATCGCGTACCGGTAGTGCTTGTGTTTAATAAAAAAGACCTGCTCAGCGACGAAGAATTGCATTATCAACAGATGATGCAGGCACTATATGATACCGTGGGCTACGACAGCATTGCTATCTCAGCCGCTACGGGCGAGGGCATAGATGAACTGCATAATCTTCTGAAAAATAAAATTACCTTGTTGAGCGGCAATAGCGGTGTAGGCAAAAGCACTATAATAAATGCGCTCGTGCCAGATGCAGAACTGCGTACCGCTGAGATTAGCGACTCACACAATCAGGGGATGCATACAACCACGTTTAGTGAGATGATACGACTGCCCAAATCTGATGGCAATGACGATGACGGCTGGATTATCGATACACCAGGAATTCGTGGCTTCGGTACGTTTGACATTGAGCGAGCCGAGCTTACCTCATACTTCAAAGAGATATTCCAATTCTCAAAAGACTGTCGTTTCTCTGACTGCACCCATACGCACGAACCTGGTTGTGCAGTGCTTCAAGCAGTAGAAAACCACTACATAGCACAGTCGCGCTATCAGAGTTACCTCTCAATGCTTGAGGACAAAGACGGAGATAAATACCGTGCTGCATACTAAATAAACAGAAAGTTATACATTGATTGCCGAGGTGCTTGCACAAGAGCCTCGGCATCATGCTTTTTCATAACCTGCAGATAGAAAGTACAGTGCTTTTAGATAGTATTGTAACTTCATACTACAACTTTACTACATAGTTTAATTTGGAAATACGAGAAAAAAGATGTAATTTTGTACCAGATTTCTCGAATGTGCAAAGACGCAGGGTATTATTCAAGGTGGGTTCCTACCTCAAATTTTACAAGTGCTCTATTTGATAGGATATGTTTTTTATGTTATAAGGTAAAAGTATATAAATAAATGAAGAAAGTATTCTTGATTTTAATTATTGCCATGATGACGGCAATAACAACGGTAAGTGCATACAAACTGAACAGGGTGTCAGTACATGACCCCAGCGTAGTATGGGAGCCATCAAGCAAATACTATTATATTTTTGGAAGCCATCTTGCCTGCGCAAGAACAAAGGATATGATGAGTTGGTCGTCAACACGGTGGTCATGGGGGCAGATGAATGGCACAGGTGGCGTTACTGCCAATGTCAGCAATGCCAATGCCTTCACAAGTTGTGCCACGAAAACCGTGACGAAGCAGGGGGAGCAGGTGACATTTCCTGATTTCAATGCCCTTGACTGGTCAGCGGCTTACGGCAATTATGATATCAGCGGAAATATGTGGGCACCTGATGTTATCTACAATGAGAAGATGAAAAAATGGTGCATGTATATGAGTATTAACGGACCGAAATGGAACTCAAGTATCATATTGCTGACGGCAGACAATATCACGGGGCCTTACGTCTATCAAGGACCGGTAATTATAAGTGGTTTCAACATTAGTGGTGCGCCGGCATCACTGAGCTACAAGAATACGGATATGGAATTGGCTATAGGTAGTATGACGACTATACCATCGCGCTATACCTCTTATTGGGGCCGTCGTTGGCCACACTGCATAGATCCCTGCGTGTTTTACGATAAAGAGGGAGGACTGTGGATGAGTTACGGTTCGTGGAGTGGTGGTATATGGATACTTAAACTGAATGAAGAAAACGGTTTGCGTGACTATGATACCACATACCTTTCCGTGGGTGGCAGTACAGACGGAGTGACGAGCGATCCATATTTCGGAAAGAAGATTGCGGGTGGCTTCTATTCATCGGGTGAAGGCTCATATATAGAATATGTAGGAGGATATTATTATCTGTTTATCTCGAATGGTGGATTGGCAGCGGGAGGTGATACCAACGATTATAATAATGGCGGTTATCAGATGCGCGTCTTTCGCTCAATGACACCAGATGGACCTTATACCGATGCCATGGGAAGAAAGGCTGTGCTTACTGCCTATGAATTGAACTTCGGACCAAACAGCAGTATGCGTGGCATAAATATTTTCGGTGCGTATGGTTATTGGGGTGATATGCTCTCAGCTGATGGCGAACGCTCGCAAGGACACAATTCTGTTATTTCTGCACCTGACGGTCGTACGTATCTCGTGTATCACAGTCGTTTCCAGAACAGTGGCGAATGGCATCAGGTACGCGTGCATCAGTTGTTCCAAAACGAGGACGGATGGCTCGTTGCAGCACCGTTTGAATATACTGGAGAGCAGGTTACGGATGGAGATATTACCACTCGGCAGATTGTGAACCACGAACAAGTGACGGGAACATACAAACTGCTCACGCATAGATATGGGCTTGACCATCGTAAGAAAGAACTGGCAACGCCGATAGATGTCGTGCTGCATAATGATGGGACAATCAGCGGAGATGCCAATGGTACATGGAGTCTGACTGATGGAAAGTCTTATGTAACCATGTCGATTGGCGGAGTACAATATAAGGGCGTGGTTGTAGAACAGACAATGGAACCCAGTCAGACGAAACAGACGGTAGCATTCACAGCCCTGGCAAAGTCAGGCGTGACGGTGTGGGGCTATCGTACGGGTGAAGACCCTACTCCTGTTCAGACGGTAAAGGCTGAGAGTAAGAAAGAAAGCATGGTGTTCTATGACATAATGGGGCGTAGAGTAAGTAAATTAGGTCGTAGCGGAATCTATATCAACCAGGGACGCAAGGTGATGATGAGGAAAAAGTAATTTTAACACTCTCAGATGCAATAATAACAGACCTTCTGCGTTTTTATTAGTGATATGATAGAATATATAAAAGGTGTGCTGGCAGAGGTGACCCCTGCACAGGCAGTGATAGAAACAACAAGCGGTGTAGGCTACCTGCTTAATATTTCGCTGAATACCTATACGGCTATTCAAGATAAGAAGGAAGTGAAACTCTATGTTCACGAAGTACTCATGACGGGTGGTCGTGACGATTCATTCACGCTGTATGGCTTCGCAACGAAGCAGGAGCGTGAGATATATCGTATGCTCGTGACCGTGAGCGGCGTGGGTAGCAATACAGCACGCATGATACTCAGTGCAACAAGTCCGGCAGAGTTGGTAAATATCATCTCTACGGGCAACGAAAAAGCTCTGAAGGGAGTGAAAGGAATTGGACTGAAGACTGCACAGCGCATCATAGTAGATCTGCGTGATAAGATGGCTTCCAACGGTATGATACAGGATATAACATCGTCACTCGCAGGAGCTTCTGCTGCTAATGTAAATCAGGAAGTGCGCGATGAGGCTGTAGGCGCGCTCACTATGCTCGGATTCTCACCTGCACCGAGTGCGAAGGTGGTAACCGAGATATTGCAGGCACAACCATCGATGCCAGTGGAGCAGGTGATTAAACAGGCACTAAAACTGATAAAGTAAGAAAGGAAAACACGGACGGCGTGAGGAAACATCTTCTCATAATACTCTCATTGACACTGTATGTCATCGTAGGTTCTGCGATGATACACTCTATCATTGGTCCTGAGGACGGAGACTGGAGCGAGTTTGATGAAGCATTAAAAGATGAGAAGAAAGATGAGAAGAAAGATGAGAAAAAGCCTGAACCCAAACTCTCTGCTGCAGAGCAGAGGAGAAAGATGGCAGAGGAACGCAGGAAGAAAGAAGAAGAAGATCGTAAAAAAAGTACGCTTGAGCGCTACCGCGAACAGCAGGCACGGTTGCGCTTGCAGGAAGATACCATTCCTGACAGTTTGTTGCATCCACGATGGAAGATACAACGCACGTCGCCTATAGTGTATGATGACCTCAAACGGGGCTCTGCTGATATGCAACTGCCAGAGAACCTGCAGCAGACAACGGAATATAACGATACAATCAATCGCTATATACTCGGCACGAAGTTCGGACGTACATGGCTCGGTTCACCTGTGATGATGGATCAGCCAGAGTATATGAAGTGGACAGAAAAGGGACTGTTTACTGATTTCTTTCGCAAAAAGAATGCAGAGATATTCGAACAGAAAGGCAAGGAGAAATTTGACTTTACCGATATGCACTTCGACCTCGGACCGGCGGAGAAGATATTCGGTCCTGGTGGCATACGCGTCAAGACGCAGGGGTCGGCAGAGTTGAAGCTTGGGGCTACGATGAAGAGTATAGACAATCCATCGCTGCCTATACGTAACCGTAACACTACGACCATTGACTTCGATGAGAAGATAAATGTGAATGTCACAGGTAAGGTGGGTGACAAAATGAACATGAACCTCAACTACAACACTGATGCTACGTTTGACTACGATGCACAGAATATGAAACTGAGGTATGATGGTAAGGAAGATGAGATAATAAAACTCGTTGAGGCAGGTAATGTCAGTTTCCCGGGTAATTCATCGCTGGTGCAGGGGGCTTCGTCTCTGTTCGGCATAAGAACAGATATGCAGTTTGGCAAACTGAAACTGCAAACGGTGGTGTCACAGAAGAAATCCACATCGTCAAGTGTGTCGAGTCGCGGTGGCGTACAGTTGACACCATTTGAAATCAACGTGGCAAACTACGAAGAGAACCGCCATTTCTTCATGGCTATGTACTTCCGTAACCATTATGACAGTTGGATGACATCACTTCCTACACCTGCCACAGGCATAAGCATTGGAAGAGTAGAGGTGTGGGTGACGAATAAAAGCGGTTCTACTAGTAATACGCGAAATATTATTGCCCTGCCTAACCTCGGCGAGGCATCAGGTGCTGTGCCATCAAACAACGCAAATTCCACATACTCTGACATAAACAGCAAAACATCGCAAGGGGTGCGCGACGTAAACATGATTAGTAGCGTGCTTGACGGTTCTGTGGTAGGAGGTCAGACAATGGCTGGCGGCACTACATACGAGAAAATAGAGAAAGCCAGGCTTTTGTCATCGTCAGATTATACTGTCAATAAGACAATGGGCTACATCTCGCTGAAGACAACGTTGCAGAGCGATCAAGTGCTCGCCATTGCCTACGAATATACATACGGTGGCGTGACATATCAGGTAGGAGAGTTTTCGTCGGACAATACCGATGTGACGCAGGCACTCGTAGTGAAATCGTTGAAGAATACATCTAATACTCCTTCACAGCAGAACTGGAAACTGATGATGCGCAATGTGTATTATCTGGCATCCACACTGCAACAGGAGAAATTCAAACTTGACGTAAAATTCCAGAGCGACTCGGCTGGTGTCTATGTCACCTACCTGCCCGAGACGCAGGTAAAGCGTGAGCCTCTCATAAAACTCATGGGTGCAGACCGTCTGGATAATAACAATAAGACACACTCAAATGGCTTCTTTGACTATGTGGACGGTTATACCATAAGTAACGGGCGCGTATTCTTCCCCTCGGCTGAGCCGTTCGGCACAGGTATGTATAATGCGCTACGCTCGCGCGGGGTTAGTGACGATGTTGCTGCAAAATATCGCTATCAGGAACTCTATGATACTACACGGACAGTTGCGAAACAGATAGCAGAGAAAAACAAATATATTCTTGTAGGTCAGTATAAGGGCTCTGCAGCCAATGTTATAAGTCTCGGTGCATATAATGTACCACAAGGAAGTGTTAAGGTTACAGCGGCTGGTGTAGAACTGACAGAAGGCAGCGACTACTCAGTGGACTATTCAGCAGGTGAGGTTACAATCCTCAACCAAAGCATAATAGATGCAGGAACTGCTGTCAATGTGTCATTGGAAAGCAACTCTGACTACGGTATGCAACGCAAAACTATGTTTGGTCTTAACTGGGAATATGATTTTTCAAAAGACTTCATGTTGAGCGGTACGTTCCAACACTTATCTGAGCAGAGTCTGACATCAAAGGTGACAATGGGTAGCGAACCTGTAAACAATACACTCATAGGTCTTAATCTGAACTGGAAAACCGAGAGCCAATGGCTTACGACTATGCTGAATTACATACCATTCCTGCATGTCTCGCAACCTTCGAGCCTGAAGATGAATGTGGAATTTGCAAAACTTTTCAGCAGTATGGCGAGTGGAACGCAGGATAATGCATCTTATATTGATGACTTCGAGAGTGCCACCAACGGTATAGATATCAGTACGCCAACGGCATGGACGCTGGCAAGTGTACCTACGGAAGGACGTAACACATACAGCAAATCTACACTTGAGTCTGGTTATAACCGTGCAAGGCTCGCTTGGTACACGATAGATAAACTCTTCACCACGCGCTCATCTACGCTTACGCCAAGTCATATTAAGAACGACCTTGACCAATTGTCAAATCACTACGTGAGAGAGGTCTATGTTAATGAGCTATACCCTAATCGCGACCAGAATACATATAATGGCGTGACAAACACCATACGTGTGCTTAATCTGGCTTACTATCCATCGGAGCGTGGACCATACAACTTCAATCCTTCGCTTACACAACAAGGCTTATTGCCTAATCCTGCACAGTCGTGGGGTGGAATGATGCGCAAACTTGATACAAGCGACTTTGAGGAGTCAAACATAGAGTATGTGGAGTTCTGGCTGATGGACCCCTATGTCTATACTCGTGCTGATGGAACTGCTGACAAGCATGCAGGCGAACTGCATATAAATCTGGGTGAAGTGTCAGAGGATATTCTCTATGATGGTAAGAAGTTCTACGAAAGTGGTATGCCTGTAGCTGATGGTGAAGCTACGCGTCTTGACTCAACACAATGGGGCTTCATTCCTGTACAGAATACAATAAACTATGCTTTCGCCACAACGAGTGGCTCGCGAAGCAAACAAGATGTTGGTTACAACGGACTTACTGATGAAGAAGAACAACAGTGGGAGTCTTATCAGGGATTTCTTAATAGCGTAAGAAACACTGTGGTCAATGATAGTGTACGCGCAGCAATACTCAACGACCCTGCTGGCGATAACTATCACTATTTCCGTGGCTCTGATTGGGATGCCGCACAGACCTCAATCCTTGACCGCTACAAATACATCAACAATCCTCAAGGAAACTCTCCTGACTCTGATACGCGTACTGAGGCTTACGATACTTCATATAAGACAACGCCTGATGTGGAGGATATCAATCAGGACTATACGCTCAACGAATACGAAAACTATTACGATTATACCATATATATAGATCCCAACCACATGGATGTTGGAGCAAATGAGTATATTGTGGATAAGCGTGAAGCAAGCACAACGTTGCGTAATGGAAAGAAAGAAACCGTGACGTGGTATCAATTCCGTATTCCAATCAATTCTGGAAAGAAGATAGGTTCTATTTCTGATTTCTCTTCAATACGCTTCATGCGTATGTATATGAAAGGCTTTGAAGAACCTACAATACTGCGTTTCGCAAGTCTTGACCTCGTGCGCGGTGACTGGCGCATATATGAACAGCAGCTAAAGGGGGCTTCACCCAACCCTACAGCACAGTTTATGGCATCGGCAATAAGTATCGAGGAAAACAACGATAAGACCCCCGTAAACTATGTGTTGCCACCTGGTATAAGCCGTGTCGTTGATCCTTCGCAGCCACAGCTTACTGAAAACAATGAGCAGGCACTGCGTATGGATGTCACCAACATGTCAAAAGGAGATGCCGTAGCTGTATATAAGAATACCAACTATGACATGCGTTATTACAAGCGTCTGCAGATGTTTGTACATGCTAATGCGCTTGAACAGAATACCACTAACCTGCAGAACTCACAACTGGCATTGTTCTTTCGCCTCGGTTCTGACTACAACAATAACTACTATGAGTATGAGATACCATTAAAGCTCACTCCTGCAGGAATATACAGCACATACTCTAATGCTGACTGTGCCGTTGTATGGCCAGCTGAAAATATGCTTAATATCGACCTGAAGAAACTTACTGCACTCAAAAAACAGCGTAATCTGCTTAAGTCGCAGGGTAAGGCTTCTATCAATGCCATATATTCATCCTACGATAGCGATAATCAAAACAATAAGATGTCTATCGTTGGTAATCCTTCATTAGGAGAGGTGCGTACGATGATGATAGGTGTACGTAACTTGTCTGCTGATGTAAAAGATGGCGAGGTGTGGGTCAACGAGCTACGATTGCTCGAACCAGAAAGCAATGGAGGCTGGGCTGCATCTGCTAACCTTGATCTGCAATTATCAGATTTCGCCTCTATTCAAGCTACAGGCAAGTACATAAGTGATGGCTTTGGTGGTATAGAACAGAAAGTCTTAGAGCGTACGATGGAAAAATATGGTACGTATTCTGTAACGACGCAAATGGATTTGGGACGTTTTTTCCCCGAGAAAGCCAAGGTAAACATTCCTTTGTATTATAGTGTTACACGTGAGCGTACATCGCCAAAGTATAATCCTTTAGATACTGATATGTTGCTGGAAGATGCGCTTGAATCAGCTGGCTCACAGCATGAAAAGGATTCTATTGAGAGTATCGCCGTAACAAATACTGTCAGTAAAAACCTTTCATTGTCAGGAATGCGTATCGGTATTGCAACAAAGCGTCATCCTATGCCATACGATCCTGCTAACTTCTCATTCTCATATAGTCACTCACACCGTCATTCTGATGGTGAGACTACCGTGTATGAGAATGATGATACATGGCGTGGCTCCATAAATTACTCTTGGACTCCTGTATATAAGTCATTTGAACCATTTAAGAAACTAAAGTCTAAATCGAAGTATCTTGATATTTTAAAGAAGTTTACGCTTAATTGGTTGCCGCAGAATATATCAGCAAATACCGATATGACACGCACTTACTACGAACAGCAGTTGCGTGATTTGGATGACCTCAGTAATGAAGCCAGTTTGCCTGTTACATTCAGTTCACAATTCCTATGGAACCGTTCTTTCTCCATACGATGGGACTTGACGCGCAACTTGCGCATGAGCTTCCAGAGTGCTACGCGTGCAGAAGTGGAGGAGCCTTATACACAGGTCAATAAAGACCTCAATCCTGATGGCTACGCAGCGTGGAAGGATTCGGTGTGGACAAGTATTAAGCACATGGGTACTCCTCTTGACTACAACCAGTCGTTCAATGCCTCTTATCAGCTTCCGCTCAATCTTATACCGATATTCGATTGGCTTAAGGCAGATGGTACATACGCAGCAACATATCACTGGGCGCGTGGCTCAGAAGAAGATGGCATAGTGAAATATGGTAACACTATCAGCAATACGCGCAACATCACTATCAATTCCACCCTTGATATGGTGAAGTTGTATAATAACGTGCCTTTCCTCAAGAAAGTAAACGAGAGTGTAGGCAAGCCAAAGAAAAAAACATCAACTGCTGAGGCTGCGAAGAAGAAAAAACAGCAAGAGCAAGAAAAGGCCGAGAAAGAAAAGAAGAAACAGGAGGAACAGGACGAAAGCCTCTCTCCAGAAGAAAAGGAGAAAGCCAAGGCTGCGCAGACTGCAGCCGAAGAAAAGGCTAAGGCGCAGAAGATTAAGCGTAACACTTATACAAGAGAGTTGACTTTGGCAGCCGATACTTCTATCGTAATAACGCACGGAAAGAAGTCAAACCGTCTGCTTGTTACGGCCAAGGACGCAAAAGGAAAGCCCATACCAGTTAAATACAAGCGCGTTGACGACAACAAAATAAAACTTATTAACCGTGCGGATACTGCCGTCAAGATGAAACTGTCAGTCGTAGCCCTTGAACCACTTGAGAATCTCACGTGGTACAAGATAGCGCAAAGAGTAGCTCGTGTAGCAATGTCTGTTCGCAATATCTCCATCAGTTATCGCAATCAATACTCTATGGCACTTCCCGGTTTCCTGCCGACTGTCGGTGATGTCTTTGGACAGAGGAAAGACAACGTGCTGACCCCGGGACTGGACTTTGCATTTGGTTTCATCGGTGATAGTTACATAGACCGTGCGAAGGAAAATGGATGGCTATTACAGAATGAGTCAGTATCTACTCCTGCAACAACCAACAGTACGCAGGATTTGCAGATTAAGATGACGCTTGAACCATTCAATAATCTGAAGGTTGATCTCAACATGGCTCATACTCTTACCAAGAATAAGTCGATACAATACATGTATGTCGGCAGTCCGACTACGCAGAGCGGCACATTCACCATGACGACAGTAAGTATCAAGTCAGCCTTTGAGGGCATTGGCGATGCCAACAATGGTTATCATTCTGCTTCATTCAGCGAATTCTGTTCGCTACTCGATGCTTATCAGGCACGTGTGCAGAGACAGTATGTAGGCACGCGCTATCCAAGTGGTACAGCATACGCAGGTCAACGCTTTAATCCAGACTACGGAGAGGTAAATAAATACAGTGCCGACGTAATGATACCGGCATTCCTCAATGCCTATACAGGTTACAAAGGGCTAAGCATTTTCCCTGCCATAACGAGTATGTTGCCAAACTGGACGCTTCGCTTCAGCGGACTTACGCAGATACAATGGTTTAAGGATCACTTCAAGAGCTTTAATATCAACCATTCATATAAGAGCGTATATGCAGTGGGTTCATACAGTTCTTACTCCACCTATATGTCGTATATGGGAGATCGCATCGGATATATTACAGATGCTACTGACGATGGCCGTGTCGTGCCAAACTCCATGTTTAACGTGTCAACCGTTAGTATCAACGAGGCCTTCTCTCCATTGCTTGGTATAGACTTCACGTTACCGAATAACATGTCGTTTAAGGTGGAATATAAGACGACTCGCGTGTTGACGCTGTCGATGACCAGCGTACAGATTAACGAGGCACTATCTAAAGACTGGGTAGTGGGTATGGGCTATAAGATAAGTGACTTTAATCCATTCCGCGGCAAGTCGCCACTCGTGTTGAAGAATAAGAAGAAGGGTAATGCTGACGATGAAAGTCAGTCTTCAACATCGAGTGGAAACACGAGAGTGAAAGGTTTTGCCCACGACCTAAACCTGCGCCTTGACATGAGTTACCGCCAGCAAGCAGCCATCACGCGAGACATTGCAACGGCAAGTTCATCGGCAACGTCAGGCAACAATGCTTTCAAACTTGCTTTCTCGGCAGAATACAGCATTTCGAAACTGATGTCAATGAGTTTCTATTATGACCGTCAGACTAATACGCCGTTGTTGTCTTCAGGTTCATACCCAACCGTTACGCAAGACTTCGGACTGGGCATAAAATTCTCATTGACAAGGTAAAAGCGAGGTATGCTCGCAATATTATAAAAATAATTATGCACACCTACTTAATACACAAAAAACATAACATTGCTTATGGTATATAAATATGACTTCCTTATTATCGGCGCAGGAGTAGCCGGTATGAGTTACGCTCTGAAAGTAGCAAGAGCAAAGAAGGGCAAGATATGCCTTATATGTAAAACCACCCTTGATGAGGCTAATACCACACGTGCCCAGGGCGGCGTGGCTTCTGTCACGAATGTTATCGTTGATGATTTTGAGAAACATATCAATGACACGATGATTGCCGGCGACTACATCTCAGACCCTGCCGCCGTGGATCAGGTAGTACGCATGGGACCATCTCAGATAAAGGAGTTGGTGCAGTGGGGCGTGAACTTTGACAAGAACGAAGACGGTTTGTACGACCTGCATCGTGAAGGCGGACACTCAGAATTCCGCATACTTCATCATGCTGATGACACCGGCGCAGAGATACAGCGTGGACTGATGGCGGCAGTGCGCAGTAATCCCGATATAGAGATAAAAGAAAACCACTTTGCTGTTGAGATAATCACACAGCACCATCTGGGCATAGAGGTTACGCGCCAGTCAAACGACATAGAGTGTTACGGTGCGTACGTGTTAAATCCAGAGACACAGAAAGTCGATACCTATCTGTCAAAAGTCACCGTAATGTGTACAGGAGGTTGCGGTGCTGTATATCTTACGACAACCAACCCCGTCATAGCTACAGGCGATGGCGAGGCAATGGCTTACCGTGCAAAGGCAACCGTGGCCGACATGGAGTTTGTGCAGTTCCACCCCACATCGCTATATCACCCGGGCGAGACCCATCCTGCCTACCTCATCACCGAGGCTATGCGTGGCTATGGCGGCATACTGCGACTGCCTACCGGCGAAACATTCATGGAGAAATACGACGAGCGCTTGTCGCTTGCGCCACGTGACATCGTAGCGCGTGCCATTGACAAGGAAATGAAAATACACGGCATAGACCATGTATGTCTTGACGTGACCCACAAAGACCCAGAGGAGACGAAGCATCACTTCCCCAATATCTATCAGAAATGCCTGAGCATAGGCATAGATATCACGAAGGAATACATCCCCGTGCGCCCTGCTGCCCACTACATGTGTGGCGGCATCAAGGTTGACCTCAACGGTCAGTCGAGCATCAAGCGACTGTATGCCGTGGGTGAATGTTCATGCACCGGACTGCATGGCGGCAACCGTCTGGCTTCCAACTCACTCATTGAGGCCGTGGTATATGCAGAGACGGCATCACGCCATTCGCTGGAGCATATTGATGAATATGACTTCAACACCATGATACCCGAGTGGAACGACGAGGGAACCATGACCAATGAGGAAAAGGTGTTGATAACGCAGAGCGTGCATGAGGTAGGCACGGTGATGTCAAACTATGTAGGCATTGTGCGCAGCGACCTCCGTCTGAAGCGTGCGTGGGTACGTCTCGATACCTTGTATGAAGAAACCGAGGCTCTGTTTAAACGTGTGACGCCAACGAAGGACATCTGCGAACTGCGCAACATGATTAACGTGGCGTACCTCATCACACGTTGGGCGATAGAACGCAAGGAGTGTCGCGGATTGCATTTCACTACTGACTATCCGCATCATGCGTACGATGCGCGGCCAAGCATATAACCCACCGTGTATGAATTATCAGGCAAAAGAGCCGGCAAAACTTCAGGTTTTGTCGGCTCTTTTGCCTTTTTAATGTTTTTTTAGTGAAAATATACGGTTTAATTCCTTAAAAATTCGTAACTTTGCGAACAGATGATAAACTACAAGATAAAGGACGACTTCAGCAATCCTGAGCCATTGAGCACTTTGCTTGCCCGCTTGCCCGAGTGGCGTAGGCAGAAAGCCTTGGCCTACAAGCAGGAGCAAGGACAGCGTGAGTGTGCCGAGGCATACCTGCTGCTTGAACAGATGCTGGGATGGCAGCCAGAGTTTTCGATTGCAGAGCATGGCAAACCATACACGCCACCAGTCTATTTCAACCTGTCACACTGCAAGGCTGCCGTGGCTTGCGTGGTGAGTGACAGGGAATGTGGCATCGACGTGGAGCGCATAGGACGCTATAATGAGCGACTGGCGCGCTACTGCATGAGTGACGACGAGATGCAACAGATACTGTCGGCAGAAAGTCCCGACGATACGTTTACCGAACTGTGGACGCGCAAGGAAGCACTGCTGAAACTGACGGGTGAGGGCATCACTGACGATATGAAGTCTTGCCTTACCTCCGAGCGTATGCACGGAGTGACCATGCAGAGCGGCATAAACAAGGAGAAAGGCTATGCCTATGCCGTGGCAGTGAGAGACAATATATAATTCATAATTCATAATTCATAATTCATAATTCGGCTTATGATTACAATGAATAATACAAAAACAAAAAATCTAAAACGCAAAATGAAAAACATAAGTTACACACAACTGTTATCACGCACTATGTCATTAGCGCGTCTCTCCATATTCTCTGTCACAGCCCTGCTTGCCATGATGCTTGCAGCCTGTGGCAGTGAGAATGACGACTTCTCCGTAAGGGAGGGTGATATCGTATATGATGGCTTGGGTACAGTGTCAAGACTCGTAACTCACACAAAAGGCAACGGTTTCCCCATTATCATCATGGGCGACGGATTTTCTGAGAATGACATCACCAACGGCACTTACTCCAATGCCCTGAAAAAGACCGTTGATGCCCTGTTTGCATCAGAACCCATGGCCTCACTGCGTGAATACTGCGATGTGATTGGCGTAAACACAGTGTCAGAACAGAGCGGTATAACTACTGAGAAACGCAACACGCTGTTTGGCACCCGACTGAAATCCACAAGCGATGTAGATATATATGGCGACTCAATAAAGATACAGGAGTATGCCTCCAAGGTGCTTAAAAACTACGGAATGTCAATAAGAAACTCACAAGTCATCGTTCTGCTCAATAGCAATCAGTATGCCGGAGTGACTCTAATGCCGGAACCCCTCACTGTTAGAGATTCAGTGCCAGTGGGATTTGCATTGTCGTATGTGCCGATATCTTGCTCATACACAGGCGGAAGGAAGATGCAGAAGGACTATTTCGAACAAGTGCTCCAGCATGAAGCCATAGGTCATGGCATCGGCAAACTTCATGATGAGTACTATCCCAAGTATGACGAACCTGAAGAAAAGTATATCTCTGTCTTTACCTCGTGTCAGCGCAACGGCTACTATCTCAATATTCACTATGACACAAGCACAGAGAACGAATTCAGCGAGAAGTATGCCATACTCAGTAAGTCTAATAAGACATATAACCTGCTGCTGGGCGAGCACGACATGGAGCCGGGCTCTTTCGGTTACGAATTGGCCAGGAGCGGCAACTACACGGGCGAGAAACTAAGATGGTATCAGGGCGGAGCACTCTACCTGACCGTGGGCGAGAAATATACAGGCACGGAATACACTGGCAGAACGTATTATGTTATAAAGAAAAACTTCTACCGTCCGACGTGGGAGAGTCTGATGAACAGCGTTATCACGAGTACGGAGCTGTCGTTCAATGCCCTGTCGCGCTATGCCATATATGCTCGTGTGATGAAGGTTGCCAACGGCGGCAAGTCTGACAATCTACGTAGCGCATCGCTGTTGGAGCAGTTTATGGAGTTTGACAAACAGAAGTCTCCATCCTCTGACGACGTCCTGGCGAAGGGTTCTGGCACAGAGCAGAAACACTCGCCGATTATCCTCAGCGACGACAATCCCCCGGCTCTGCCATTGCCAAAGATTATAAAATAGTGGAGTAGAAGAGGAGAGAAAAAAACATCATTCTAATCAGATAGCTTTTACAATGTAATCGCATACTGATTGCAGTGTAATCAGGTACATATTACACTGTAATCAGTATGCGATTACGAGGTTATTAGATAGCTTTTACGATACGACCTCATTTCAACCTGACGTGCTTGTATGCTATACGTTGTCTGCGCCAGGTATATACGCAGTGGAGCGTACCGTCATCTCCTTGAATGATAGAAGGATAGGAGTACTGGCTTATGGGCGAACGCTCCAGGGTGCAGAAGTGATGCCATTGTATGCCATCGCTGGACGAGGCGAGCGAGATAGGTGTGCGCGGTCCCTTGTTGGTGCCGGGCAGCGTGCCGAAATCATTGTAGATAAGCACGTGGCGCTGGTTCTTGTAAGTGCGGCCGTCAGAGGCTTTTATGCTCACTGGAGTAGTGAGAGTGACGGCATCGATACCCGACTGGTTGTTGGGTGCATCTACAAACTCCATGTTGCTCCAGGTCATGCCGCCGTCGTTGCTCCATGTAGTAGCTATGCGGCCGCGCGTCTGGTCCAGTCCCTTGCGCTGGGCAGTGGTCGGACGTATGCGGGCCAGAGCCTGCAGGCGGCCGTCAGGGTGGCGTAGCAGCGTGGGCTGTATGCACAGGCAGGAGTCCGTTGCGCGTGGAGCCGTCTTCGTCCACTCGTGCGTCGTCATGTTGTATAACTCAAAATGAATTTTCCAACCATTCTGCTCTGTTGACGAGGGACACACAAGGTTATCGCCAACGATGATGGGCTTGTTCTTAATCGGACCGAGAAAACCCTCGGGCAGCGGTTCGCGCTGGCTCCAGGTGCGGCCGCCGTCGCGCGACTTACACAGCCAGCCAGTCCAGTCTGCCACGTTCTTCCCAATCTTGAAAAACAGCCATATCTCGCCGTCGGGCATCTCGAAGAGCACCGGGTTCCAGCAAGCCTTGCGTGCAGCTACCTGAGGTATGGAGTCCTTGTAGTCGAGAGCCTGCTCCCATGTCATGCCTATCACGTCCTTAGCCGTGTGCCAGTCAATACCCTTATCCTTGCAAGGGCCAAACTCCGCCTTTACGCAAGTGGTGTCAATGCCAGCCAGTCCGGCCAATCTGATATTCTCATCGTCAGGCTCAAACACTCCGTCGGCAGCCAGTACGGGGGCTTCCCATTTAGAGGTCTTGCGCTGCGTGTAGATACATACATCGGGGTTGCGCTCCTTGGTGCCACCGAAGTAGGTAGCGAGCAGAGTGCCGTCACGCAGTTCTACTATGCTCGACGAGTGGGTTTCGGGGTATATGGAGTGGTCATATACGAACTCATCGTCAATGATTTGCCAGTCCTTGGCAGTGTACTGCTGCCGTGGCGAGATGCCATGCTCGAAAGGCATGTGCGCATCTATCACGGTAGTGCCGGCAGCAATCCTGCGCACAGTGCCATCGGGCAGCACCGCATCGGCCTCTACACCCTCGGGCAGCGTTATCTCCCAGTGCAACTGTTCCAGCGTCTTTTTCCAGCGTGAACATACCGTGCCCTGCGGAGTGCGGTAGGAACAGTCAATGCTGTCGAGGTCTTGTATGGAGAAATCGGGCTTCATAAGCAGTTGCTTGTAGCCCGCACTGCCCTCTGCATTGCGTATTCCTGCAAGGTCCTGATACATCCATGTCAGCAGGTCTCCAAGCAGCATCACGTGGTTTCCGGAGTTCATGGCAGGGTTGGCAGTGTCGCCATTCCATAGTTCCCAGATAGTGGTAGCACCATGCTCAAGCATATATCCCCATGAAGGGAAGGTCTTGTTGGTGGCAAGCAGGAAAGCCACGTCGCCGTAGCCGTTGCGCGTCAGCGTGCGCATTAGGTGGGAAATGCCTATCACTCCGCACGATACGTGGCCGCCATTCTTTACGATTATGTTCTCCACTACATTGTCGATTACCGCCTGACGGCAGTCGGCAGGCACGAGGTCGAATGCCAGTGCCACAACGTTGGCTGTTGCGGTATTGTTGCCGTAGTATATGCTGTCGGGGTAGAGCGGATGTCCCGGCACTGGCGACGTGCCACGCTTCACCGTGAGCCATTTGCTGTTGAAAGCCTCTGTCATCTCGTCGGCGCGCCTGCTGTAGTCTGCCTTGTCAGTCTCCAGCCCCAGCAACTGTGCGTATTCGCTCATCAGCCGCATGGCTTTTATCACGTAAGCCGTGGAAAGCAGCGTTCCGTCTGTCTGTCGTGTGGGGTCTTTAGAGTGTATCAACTCGGGCTTTTCCGGTGGCATACACCAGTCGCCGTACTTGTCGCGGTTGATAATTCCGTCCTTGGTATATGTCTGGCAGATATGCTCCAGCCACTTCTTGATATAAGGATAACTGTTGCGTATGGCCTCCATGTTGCCGTATTGCCGGTAGAGCATATCGCAGGTGAAGGGCAGGCAGGCAGGCCACGTCACGTCATCGTTGTAGTAATTCCAGAAGGCAGGCGACACGTCGCTCATCGCTCCGTCATATCGCTGTGCGTCACAGATGTCGCGCATCCAGCGGGTGTACATACGGTTGTTGTCAAATAGGTAACTCTCGCCCAGCGAACCTACCGTGCGATCACCGAGCCATGGCTGTCGCTCATTGCGCTGAGGGCAGTCGGTCGGAAATCCGTGGTAGTTGGTCTTAATCCCCCACCACGCAGCGCGATAGAGGCGATTGAGCATATCGTTGCTTGACGTGAACGTGCCAATGTCATTCATCTCGTCGCTGACCACGTAGGCTTTGATGTCTTCTGACGTCAGTTCCTTCATGCCCGTTATGCGTACATAGCGACCGCCGTGGTACACAAACGTTGGCTTCCACCAGCGTCCCTCGCCCTCTGTGCCGTTGCAGATGTATATATCCTCTGTCTCGGCATCGCGCAGATTTGCCACGTATAGCGTAGAGTCCTCGTTAAGGCGCTCGGCGTATTTTATGCGAATGGTGTCGCCCTCGTTGCCTCGTATGCGCAGAGCGATGTAGCCGGCGATATTCTGTTTGAGGTCAGCGTAATACTCGCCCCGTGTGCCTTGCCATAGTGAGGGGGCGGAAATCTTCCCTGTCTGCGACTGCATCGTAGCCAATGGGGTAGGGCACTGGTTGGCTGCTGTCTGTGGATACAATGCGCCTATGGGCAACTCGGCGAGTTCCGCCTGCTGCCATGCGCTGTCATCAAAACCTACTGTGTTCCATCCCTGCATCTCACAGCGCGCATCATACACCTCGCCATCGTACTCATTATTTGAGCGGATGGCACCATTACAGGTGGCTTTCCATGTCTTTTCGCTCGTTGATACTCGTTGTGTCTTGCCGTCGGCGTATGTTATCATCAAGTCAATGCGACACTTGGGATAGCCGAGAAACGGACACTTGGAGTGCTTCGAGTAGCGCATGGGCACCGCACGACCGTTGCCCAGTATCACGCCTATAGCGTTATTGCCCTGTTTCAAGGCTGCAGTGACATCCACCACGTTGTACTCCATGCTCTTGCGCGAATCCGTCTGCACGGGTTTCAGCACGTGGTCAGCATCCTGCTGCAGTCCGTTTACATACAAGTCATAGTAGCCCACGGCGGCAATGTAGGCCTTGGCACTGCGTATTTCCTTGTCTTGCACGCTGAATTCTGAGCGCAGGTAGCGTGCGTTGACACGTGTCTTGTAACTTATATCCTCACCCTCCGTCAGGTGGTCTATGCCTATCCATTTGCCTCGCCACTGTGCTTCGGGCAGCACGTCGGCGGCATCAAGCGGTGTCACGGTGTGTTGAGCGCGAGATATACCGCACGCCAACAACAGACAGAAGCAAAGTGTTTGTATCTTTTTCATTGTCATGTTCTTTTAGGACGAATATCATGCAAAGTTACTAACTTTTTTCCATTCAGACAAATTTTTGTGCCATCGACCCGTTGATGCTGCGTTATTACGCTATCACTAACTGATTTCAAGTGTGGTGTCAAGTCGATGGATGATTTTATCCATGACAAAGAGAATGGTCTTGCCAAGTTTATCAAGTTACGTCTTTCAAGACTATGGATTGTTTACGAGAAAGATAAGGCAGTTGCCTTTTTCGGGCGCATCCGATAAACCCTGTGGGAATGTAGTGCAAATACTAACCCAAGACTGTCGACAAACGATACTCAAAAATCTGACAGTGGGAATTATTAGAACCCACCATTACTATTTTAAAAACTGTTTTATTGAATCATTAATCATTATCATTCTCCGAATATTTGCTGCAGATACGCTTTAAGGTCATCGCCCTCAAGTCCGGTGCAGATTATGCGACCGTCAGGGTCAAACACTATTGACTCTGGCAAGGCTGTTATGCCATAAGCCTTTGCTATACCAGTCTGGCTGAAGTTTATCTCTGATGTCAAGTCAGATGCCGCCAAGTGTTCAAACGCAAGGTCGCGTTTCTTTACATATCGCTTCCATTCTTCTTTATCTTTATCAAATGCCATACCGACGACACGCAGGTTGCGGTCTTTATATTTTTTTGCAATCTGCTTGCAAGACTTGGCTCCTTTTCTTGTTATCGATGATGTGGTCTGCCAGAAGTGCAACACTACATAATCTCCATGTCCTATGTATTCACTCAAACGGCGCTGTTGTCCATCAGTGTCAGTGCAAGCAATGTCTGTATATTCCATTCCGGCTTTGCGTTTCTGCAGTCCCTCATAATAACTCCATACGGGTTGCAGGGCTATATTGTCAGAATACACACGACCACGAACCATGAAGCGCGACAATTCCTCGCAGTCCATCATCACGAAACTCTCTGCAAGTAACCATGCAGGTATCAGGTTGTCTGTGTTTTCTTCAATCAACCGCAACCTGAACTGGTGCATCTCCTTATAAAAATCCTTATAGCCTTTTTCGTCTATTATGTCATAGCTTCCGTCATGATTAAGGTAGGCATACTTACGCATTTCCTGCCTGTAAGCCTTTATCTGCCTTTGCACCTCTGCAAAGCGGTTGTTAAGCGCCGAACCGCTCACTGTCATGTTCTCAATGTCAATATCGGCATCCGTACCATCAGCAAATATCATCATGCTATTGCCCTTTCCGTCACTGACACGCAGTAATTGGTCTTTTAAATAATCTTCCGTCAAGTAGAAAGAACTGTCAGCGCTGTTCGCTTCATAGGACTCCATGTATGGGTGTACCGGTTGTATAGTAATCTTTCCTTTAGCCTTTCCCGTCACTTTCTGCGTTACGGACAGCTGTGACATATCTTGCAATTCATAATTCACACACATCATTTTTGCCTGCCCATAACTTGGAAATATCTCGTCTGACAAAAAACTCATTTGGCGAATGTACTTTTGGGGCAAAGAGTGCACATGCTTTTCCAATAAATTTTGGAAAGCATCTGCATAAATTCGCTTCTGTGTCTCATCAGCCCTTTCGGTAATCGGCTGAGTGATTTCTTTCAGGTTTTCATATTGTTTCTTTGTCAATCTGCCATTATATTCCCTGCAGAGTTTGTCTATCATATAGAACACAGCATCGTTTTCCTTGCTACCTTTCTTGTTAGATGCAAAGCGTTCGGTAATGAATTTCATCTGAGACGATATATTCTCATATTTTGTCATGTCGTCTTGACTCATCGGTTTCAAGCTGGAGGCATGTTCCCACGCATCATACTGCGTATATGAATCAACGTTCCACGTTCCATGGTCAAACCTGAACAATTCTCCTTCACACGTACACCATGACCTGCCGTTATGGTCTGTTACTGGCACAATGCGCCATTCCAGTCCGTAGATGGCATCCTTACCAGCCTCTGAAAAGACAAGGAGACGTAGGTTCATACCTTGTTCCAGCAGGAAGTGGCCTGTGATATATTTGTAAAAATTATCCTGACGTTTTACCTTCATCAAGTTAAACGGCAAGACACTCTTCTCTCCATCAAGGATATATGCAGTTGTTGCCTTCACTGCATATTGGCTGAAGACGTTCTTCAGTTCCGTCAACGCCTGAGGCTCCTGCATGGTTTCACCCTCTACGGTCTGTTTGAAAGACCATTGTCCCATGGCATGGCTCCAATGCGTGTCCTTGCATATCATCTGTCCCGAGCTGAGAAATCGCTCTATGGCATGGTTAAGCGCCATGGTGTCTGTCTGCAGCTGCGCGGCTGCATTCATGGTTAACGCAATGGCAAAAGCCACAATCAGTGTCCTTTTATTCATAATATGGATGGTTTTATCAGAATACGACTTCGTTTGCAACTAACAGCGAGGTGTCCCTGCCAGTATATAGTAACTCATTCACAGCCCTGCATAGCTGTTCGTCTTCCTGTATCACAGCCTCTACCCTGGCAAGATAACAGCGGTCGCTCACTTGCTGCAATTCTTTTTCCAACTTCTCTATGTAATATTCCAGACTGTCAGGCTCTGGAGCCTCCGTCGTTTGCTTAGCCTTGACATTCCGTGCAAGCACCAGTTTCTCCACAACCTTTATTGTGTCACGCAGTACGCTTGCCGGTGTCTCAGCCTGTCGCACCGTATCTTTCTGTGCAAGCGTGGCAGGCTCTGTGGCGACATTCTTGTGGAATCCCATTGACAACAGCAGTAACAATCCTGCCGCTGCCACAAACGAAACGATGTAAGGCCACATCCTTACCTTTGTCGCAGTCTTGACATCCGTCTGTTCCGGCAGTGCATTCATGATGCTGTCTGTCAGTTCATCAGGATTATCTATTACCGGCTGCATGCCTTTCAGTCTGTCAAGTATTTCATCTGTCTTATTCATATCCCAACTCCTTCATTTTCTTTCTGATTATTTGTCGAGCCACATACAGGTTGCTCTTTACCTGCGAGGGTGACATTCCTGTTATCTCTTCCGTCTCCTGTGAGGTCAGTCCCTCCAGTTGACATAGTGTAAACACCAGCCGTTGTTTTTCACTCAACCCTTCTGCCAGCAGCTTTACTATCGACACCCACTCACTGTTTTCAAGCATTCGCTGGCTGTTGCTGTCAGAAGCATATCGTCGGAACACCTCCTCGTCGCTTGCCACAGACCTTTTTATGTGTGAGGATTTCAGGTAGTCAAGGCATAGCCTCGACGCTATGGTGTATAGCCACGTAACAAAACGGTGCTTGCCGTCATAGCCTGTAATGTTTTGCCACACGCGGATAAATGTTTCCTGCACGATGTCCTTTGCATCTTCTTCGCTTGCAATCATCTTCAACGCCAGCGAGAACACCCTTTGCTGGTATGTCTGAACAACATACCTGAAGGCTGTCTTGTCACCGCGTTGGCATTGTGATATTATTTCGCTGTCGATTTCTTTCATCGTGTGTCTCTATTTCAATATACGACTGTAAAACGAAGAAGTCAAATTATTATTCAAAAAAAGTTTTTCTAACCTATGAGATACATTATTATTATGGTTTGTGTCATGAGGTGATATTGTTTAGCATCGTGATATAAGTATATATTCTGCGACACACGACTCGTCGTTTCTTATGCAAAATTAGTGAAATTATTTCTCACAGACTAATGTCTGCATGACAAAAAAAGTTAAAAGTAACAAGTTTGTAAGTAATAAGTTTGTTACTAACAAACTTATTACTTACCTTTGCATCTGATAATCAAAACAATAAAAACATGGCAATAGAAAATCCATTCATATACAGTTTAACTTTATGAGGGCACTTGCCAACGGAGTGTCCAACGGTTTCAGCCGTAAGGAGATTATAAAAGAATATCGTCTGGAGTCATCAGCCAACATACAGTCTATAAAAAAAGCCTTACTGAAGAAAGACCTCATCGACATCGACGGACAGGAAATAACCATTAACGATTCCTTGTTCAAGCTTTGGCTGAAACGCCAGCGGCATTACGAATAAACGAAAGCACAGGCGGCACCGTATGCAATTTGCGGTGCCGCCTTATCATGAGTATTACAGAATAGTTTACCCCAGTTCGGGTTAAGATCAGAATAAAGAGAGTTGTTTTGTTTGAAGTTCCGGAAAGAGCCGAAATGGAAAATCAAGAGGATGGTCATGATTTCACTGCCGGACAGTGAGGCTTTTCTCATGCGGTGTTTCTTACCATCGCTTCCCAAAAGCAGTTTTTTTCCATTCTCCTGCTCAAAAAACTTGCAAAATTCATCGATAATACAAAAAAATTTTGTAACTTTGTCCTCGGTAATCATAGCGATATTCTTTAGTTTCATTGTCTGTTTACTACTACAAAGTTAGTAAAAACATCGCTATTTTGCAAATAGTCAAGCGGTTATCTTGATATCTCGTTCGTTAAAAACTAAAATACTTATCCCGAACTGGGGTAGTACTTGCACTACATTCCCACAGGGTTTATCAGATGCGCCCAAATCTCGAAAATCTAAAAATGTAAGCCTATGAGATAAGTTGAATCTTAAAGACATATAGAAATAGAAGCGTTAGCTTGAATTCTTGTTTACCTAAATTCGCCAAATTAAAGTAAGCCACAAGAGTAAAAGTTAATGCTCACGTCAACGGCGTGGGCTTTATTCCATAATTTGAGTGATAGGTAGTCGAAGACCTCTGAATCAGATGAAGTGAATTAGTCCACGTTTTCTTTTTCTGTCTCTTTCCAATCGAACTTTGGACTAAAAACTATGTTAAACTAAAAAACAAAAAATACGAAAATGAAAAGAATTACATTATTTACATTAGCTTTATTTGTATCCATCCTTACAAGTTTAACAGCAGATGCCGCCTTGCCTAAGGCTATGGACTATAATTTAATGTTGATTAATCCTCAGACAGGGCTTGTGATGACCAATAAGACTGCTAATTTGCGTCTTGAACTACGACAAAACAGTCAAAATGGAACCGCGGTATGGTCACAAGACTATAATGTTACGAGTGATGCCACTGGCATGGTGCACATTACGTTGGACTTTTCAGAGAACATTGACTGGGATGCTGCAGAGTATTATCTTGCCATGTTGGTTGACAACAAAGAGGCTGGTGCTGCAAAACTGATGTCAGTCCCTTATGCCTTTGTATCTGAAAGACTAAGTAATGTGTTAACCAGAGAGGAACTGATTGGCACATGGACATTTGGATCTGAAGTATCAAAGGGATCGGATAATGCAGTGTTTACATTTAATGATGATGGAACAGGATATAGAAATAGCGAAAAGGGTGATTACGCAATAACGTGGCACATTAGCCCCAGTGGATCAATTCATTATTCTTATTACAATGGGGATAGGGAGTACACTTACGTATATCCTTCAGTGAAACTATCCAGTACAAAAATTGCATGGAATAATGGTTATTTGATAAAGAAGTAAGAGATGAAGAAATCAATATTAATGCTATTGTTCTGTGCTGTCCCAATATTTACGATGGCACAAGATGTTATGGTTGTTGCCCAACCTGTTGTCTGCATGATACAGTCGGATGCTGTATGCGGAATAGCAGGGAGTCCAGTATCCATTATTCAAAACAGTAGTGATGCTGACTTCATCGTAAGGGGTGGCACGCTTTTTCCCTTGACAGATAAGGATGAAGCCACGGGTGTGGAGTGCATCAAAGAAATAAAAAATACAAGTGACAAGAAAGAAACAATAGGTTACTATTCTATTGACGGAAAGCGTCTCTCTCAGCCTCAGAAGGGACTGAACATCCTCAAGATGAGTGATGGAACAACCAGGAAGATTGTTAGGTAGATAATAGATTACAGATAAAAGATTATAGTTAAGACATCCACGCACTTCAATGTGTGTGGATGTCTGTTTTTATGCAATGTGCTGTCGTGGTATTCGTAACGAAGAAAGAATGTCAGTTTGAAATGCCAAAAAAATACAATTATTGCACTATACCAGCAATATCTAATTACAAAATTGGCAGAAAGTGAGAATTATTCATTATCTTTGCAGCCAAAATAATTTAGATATTAATGAATATAGGAGTGAGAATGGTTTGTGCTGCGGCTGTAGTGCTGGCGTTTGCACAATGCGGCGTGGGGAATGGCGGCATAGCATCCAATGGAGATGCACTGCCGCCAGAGCCTGATTATAGTGATACTACGCAGTGGTATATAACAGACAGGCATGGAAAGGCAGACTTGTTCTATGTGATATCAACGGAGACGGGTGACTATACCTTGGACGACAGTATTACGTATCACTATGCCAATACATATAATGACAGTGTGCGTGGTCCGCTTTTCGGTGAGATGAAGGGAGTGGAGCGTCTTGTTTGCGGTGAGATGAATTTCTTTTCTCCGTACTATCGCCAATGCTCTATGCAGAGCTATACAAGCGACAGTATGACCTTGGCACGTATGCCTGTACCTACTGAGGATGTAAGGAGAGCTCTTGATTACTACCTTAAAAACAAGAACGATGGCAGACCGTTCATCCTGGCCGGTTATAGTCAGGGCGCAATAATATTGCTTGACCTTGTAAAGGAGTTGGATGACGAGGCTTACAGTCGAATGGTAGCACTGTATGCCATTGGCGCAACGGTCAGTAAGGAAATGTTAGAAGAAAACAAAGATAGGATAAAGGCCGCACGATGCGCTGACGACATAGGCGTGACGATATGCTATAATTCGGTGCGTGATAATAAGTGTGCGTTAAAGTTCCTTGAGGAAAGTGCCGTAGCCATCAATCCCGTAAACTGGTGTGTTGACTCCACTCCAGCCACCTTGATTACTGAACCGTCGCCATTGCGATTTGGCAAGGGACAGAAGAAAGATACGCTGACGGTGCATCTTGACTCCATTACAGGTCTCCTTAACGTAAGCGGATTTACGGGCAAGGACTATGTGCTGCCTCTGATAGGCAAAGAGGGCAACTACCACTCACGTGAAGTGTGGCTGTATCGTAACCAACTTAAGGAAAATATGAGGTTAAGGAGCAATAAGATGCTCAGCGTCTTAAGGAAGGGCGTGAATTGACAATCCCACCTATTCCTCTATTTCACAGCACATGAATCTGTTCCTTGTAGTCGTTCAGATGTTTTAAAAAAGACGTGTAAAAGCCAACTGCTTTTACACGTCTTTTTTTATGATATTTATTTGGTTATGACCTAATGGTCAGATGATTATTACTTAACTACCACCTTACGTACCGTACCATCAGACTGACGCACGATGTTGATGCCAGACTTTAAGGTCTCTGTCTTGCGACCGCTGACATCGTAGATGCCTTCAGCTACTGTATGCACAGTATGCTCTACGCCCTTGACAGCATCTGGCACTGGGGCTTCGCCACCAAGGTTGTCGATGCAGAAGTAAGTGGAGGTGGTCATACCATAGGAATTTTTCTTCGTACCGTCAAACGTGAACGAGAGTGTCTTTACAGTGCCGAGTTCTGTGAGGTCGAGCCATGTCCAGTCCTTGATATAGTAGCGCTCACTCTCTTCGGCAGAGCGGTAGTCAGCAAGGTAGAAGTCAATGCTGTTACCATTGTCGGCGGTAATGGTGATTTTGAAGTAATCGCCCTCGCCGAATGGCTGGGCATCGTCATCGCTCATGCCATCGCCCTTAATGATATTGTCAACCACCCATGCGTCGTTAGTGATATAGCAACCACTGATGACCTCGCCGTCAGGGTTGTTCATTACGGTGATGACATTAGAACCATACCATGCTGATGGGTAAGCCACCATATAGTTCTCTGAACCATTAGCACCGCCACCCACAGCGTTCTTCCACTGACCGAGGATATAGTTGTTGAAGTCGGTAGAGGTCATATTGGCATAGCCATAGTTTCCCCAGTAGCCGCCGTATTCAGGTGAATAGAAGTTATCAAATTTGAACGAACCGCTGACGAATGAGCCAAGCTGCAAGTTCTTACCATTCTCGAAGCCTTCTTCTGGCAGATAGAGATCCTCAAACGTAGCCTCTACCATGTCGCCAGTAACGATAGCACGCACCGTTGCTGTGTCGGCACCGCCCTCATTGTCAGTCACGAGGAAGATGTAGTCAGTACACTGCTTTGGCGTAGCCGTTACGGTGAAGAGGTCTGTAGGCACTTCGTTAAAGATCTCTTCCTTCAGCACATTGTGCTTCTGATCCATCCATGTCAGTGTGTAGGGAGCGGTGCGTTCGTCAACAGTTACCATTGCCATGAGTGTAACGGTGCTGCCGCTTGCTACTGTTTCCTCGGTCTGAGAGTTGTTGATATAGACATCTGCCTCAGGCTTAACCAATGGTGACGGAGTGACATCCATAGTGAAGGTTGTGGTTTGGCTGATGGCTTCTGCAGCATTGCCACGCAGGCTTACGGGCAGCATATAAACCACATACTCTTCATTGTCCTCAAGACCTTCAATACTGATGACAGTCTCGGTGGCAGCACTGACATCCTGCTTGCTTTCTGAAGCCATTACGGCATCAGCAGTAGGAGCGTCATCGGCAGCCTTCTTAACGATGTAATATACCGTAGATGCAATGTCGGTCTTGACGGTAACAGATGCTTTTCCGTCAAGGTGGCTGACAACGTTAGGGTAGCCATCTGCCATCACAGGTGCTGCATTGGCTGTAGCATCGTACTCGTAAGCACCGATGGTGATGTTCTTTGCAGGACGTGCCTTGCCGTTAGCGTCAGTGGTTACATAGTCAAGGGCAAGTGCATTAAGCAGTTTACCATTAAGGTCATCGGCTGGTTCCAGCACACTCTCGCTAAGGAAGTTTACAGTGTTGTCAATGCAATCCGTAGCAGCAGTCTTCTCTACGAAAGCGGTGAAGTCGCCCGTAGTTGTTGAGGCAGCGCGGTAGAAAGTCTCGCCAGCTGTGTTCATCACATTGTTCTTGAATGTAACCTTTGAGAGGTTTGCATCACTATAGAGGTTGACAGCATAGCCGTTGCCCTCATTCTGTATGATGTTGTTTACCACGTTCACATTCTCACCACTCAGAGCCTTGAGCATCCAGAGTGCTGCGCCAGTGTTCTCACCAGACAAGCGAATGGTGTTATTGACGATGTTTACATTGCTTACGGCTGCATCTGACAATTTTATACCGCCATAGCTTGCGTTGAGGGAAGTTACGTTGATTATGTTGTTTGCAATGATGACAGGCTTGTCTTCTGTACCTGTGAGCTGACGCAGGTATATGGCCGAAGTATATTTCGATGGTGCAAGGTTAAAGACATTGCCTGTAATCTCACTCTGCTCATAGTAAGCTTCGCGCAGTGTGAAGTCGAGCGCACCCATTGTTACGTTGACTTCCTCTTCGTTAGTTAGGATTACGGTATTGTTCCTGACCTTCACTCCCAACTCATCATAGCAATAGATGGCTTTAGAACCTTGGTTCTTGAAGGTGTTGCCCTCAATCACACCGCCTACTTCCTTAGGCAATGCTACATAGCTCGTGCCACCCATGCTTACGCCGATGTAGCCACCCTCAAACAGAGAGTTCTTCACCGTCAGGTAGTCATTGTTGCAGTTTGCTACATCCTGAGCATAGTGTCCTATAAGGTTGATGTCCTGGGTGTAGCTTGTAGTAGTGGCAGCGTGAATGTAGCAGTCATCGATAGTCACATGACGGCTCTCGTTCTTCACCATGACAACAGCATCATAGCTCAGGTCGGTGGTTGTAACCTCTACGCCCTTGAGCGTAACATAACTTGCCTCATAGAAGGTAACGACACCATACACCTTGGAATACTGGTCGTCGCTGTATCCGCCAGAGGTGTATTGGTTATGGTAAATCTTTACGTCACGTTGTCCGCTTTCGCTCTGTATGGTCAGAGTATTGATAGAACCCATACCCTTTATATAAGGCACACGTACGCGCTCGTTGTACTCACCAGCGCGGATATTGAGTACGACAGGACCTTCCATGCCAAACGAACCGAGGTCGTCGATGGCGGCCTGAATTGTAGCATAGTCAGCATTATCACCACCAACGGTGTAGGTTCCTTTCTTACCCTCAGCCACGGTGATGCTTGCAACTACTGCCTGATCATCGCTTACGCTGATATTCTGACCACCAGCAGTAATGAAATCAAGTTTTGCCTTGGCTGTATTACCTACGGTGGCATCGCTCTTTACATCGTATGTAATCCAGAAGTAGTAGGTACCGGGCTCTGAAATGGTATATTTCTGGGAGAACATTTCGTTTGTAGAGAAACCGTCTGTCGTACCTGTCTGATAGATATGGAAATCGCTGATAACGCTGAAGTCTGTCTCACCGAGATTGAAACCAGTTATGTCAAGCGGTGTTTTCTCACCGTCAGCCACAACGGTCACCTTCAGCATCTTAACGTCGGTCTGACCCTTTAGCACCTCATTGACGCTGATATCCTCCGTCGTCACGCTCTTCACATATACATCCTGCTTGGTGTAAGCACTTACCTCTATGGCAAAGCCCTCAGGGGCGCTTGTGCCAGTGGTGAACTGCACGGTTATCTTTCCGTTCTCGCTGGTAGCACGGATAGGCAGTCCCTCCAGCATCTTGTCATACATGGAGTATTGTGCGTCGTAGTCGCCCTCGGCGTTATCCTTCTGGAACACGTTGAACTTAGAATTGTAATATACATCCCATGCCTTAAATGTCAGCATGATGCCATCGGCAGGCTCTTTAGGAGCGAAAGTAACAGTACCGCCGAAGTTGGTAGAGGCTTTGCCCTCGGCACCACCGTCATCGTAGAACATGATAGGTTTGCCCTCGGTGATTGTTATCTCACCATTGTCGCCACTCTGCAGCAGGTATATCATCTTAACCGTGCGCTCGCCTTCAGGGTCGCCATCGGTTATGTCGATAGTAGCATCGGTAGTCTGCAATGATGCTACCTTTGCGTCAATCTTATCCTCAGCATTGGCATCAGCACTTACATCAACCTTTATAGTGAAATTGTTGCTACCCTCTGCAAGTGTCACGGCCTCGGCGAAGTTTACGTTAACTGTTGCTGCGGCATCAGCCTCTCCAAGTTTCTCATCGCCTTGCCATATGCTTACCTTGCTGACAGCATTCTCTGTACCCTTGAGGTCAAGGCTCATGTCTGTGAGTTGCACAGGAGTAAGAGCCCCCTCGGTATTTATGCTGACAGAGAGTAGGTCTTGGTTGCTGACACCTGCACTAAGGTCTGCCGTAGAAGCCTGGGCAACAGTGGTGGATGTGATTGCCATAGCTTTTGGCTCATACTCAGAAACGGTTGATTTCCAACCCTTAGAATAATAGTAGGACGATGCGTTAGTATTGAACACTATAGTCAGTGCGCCATTATCGGCAGTAGAGCGAATCACCTTACCTGGTCCTGTGGTAGAAAAAGCGTTGTCATTAAGTTCCCACAGCAATGTGCCGTTCTTGCCCTGACCGGCATATACCTTAAATGCAGACTTCGTGCCGTAGCTTGTAGAAGAATATGCCACGTCAAACTGGCTGAAGTCTATCTGGCAGACCGTGCCTTCATGCATAGGCACAAAGACGTTGATGCGCTCGTCAGTACCTGCCTCGCAGTAGCTGCTGTAAGAGGAAGTGGTCTTTGTCTCGAATGCTATAGAACCGTTTACGGTCTTTGTTACCGTGCCTTGGTCAGCATGACTGAGCACAATGTTCTTCACTGTGCGAGTGGCAGCGTCGGCTGTTACCGTTTCTGCCTGCTCGGCACCATTGACCATTGCCGTAACGCTTGTTAACTGAGCACTTACGGTCTGGTCGTTGATAGCCTCGTCGCTGATGTCGTATTTCAGGGTAAAAGTGTTGTTGCCTTCTACTAATGCCTGTGTCTCGTCAAGGCTAATGTCAAACGTTGATGCTGTAATATCCGCTTCGCCTACCTTCTTCGAACCGAAATAAAGTGAAGCCTCGTTTGCGAGATTGTAAGCCTCACCTGCAGTGAAGGTCATCTTCGTGACCTGCATGGCTGGCTCGGTGTTCTTCGTCTTAACATTGATTGTGAGCATATTCTGCTCCTTGTCGCCGGCAACTACGGTCTCGGCAGATGCTGCCGTTGTAGTGATGCCGTCGAAATCCATTGCCTGTGGGGTGAAGAGGCTTACCTCTGCCTCAAAGCCATTGGCAGCAACATCGTTTGAAGCGTCACTGTAGAGCACTACGGTCAGTGCTCCGTCATCAGCTGTTGAGCGCACCGCCGTTGTTTCGCCCTGCTGTAGTGTTTTTATCAGATTGGTAGCATTGACCTCTGTGCCGTTGTATATGCGCAGTTCTTGATTGTACAATGAGCCGTGCCATATCTCGTTTTTGGTGAAATCTACCATCACCTTCTTGCCGCTGACACCAGAAAGGAACGTAACCTGACCGTTGGTCTTTGATACTATCCCTCCTTCCTTACCGCCTTCATCGTAGAAGTTGAGAGTGGTTTCATCAACCGTAATCTCCTGTGGCGTAGCGCTCATAAGCACAGTGGCTGGCACTTCTATCGCTACTGATGTAGCCGCTGAGAATGGCGTTATGCCTGCTGGCTGGGCTGCGGTAGCTATCTTCGTTATGTCAATCTGTGCTTTTGCAGCAACACGTGCCGTAGAGAGAAAATCGCACTTGACAGCGAATGTGTTAGTACCGCTGGTAAGTGCTTCGTTGAGTGTGAACTTGTAGTCATCGCCGTCTGCCTCAACAGTGGCCTCTATCTGCTTGTCATCCTTAAACAGTTTCAGTGTTGTAGGATTAAAAACGTCGTCATTTTGCGTCATAGTGAAGCCAATGGCGGTTACGTGGTCGGCCTTTGCTATACCGGTAGTGGTAACATAGGCATTGACCAGAACTACGTTTTGTCTTGACGCAAGTACACCGCCTACACCTTCATAGTTGCTGCCTGCGCCGCTTACCTTCATGTCATCCAGCGATATGCACTTCACCTTTGCCACCCAACCGTCGCAATCCTTGGCATAACGCCACAGCATACCTACGGAGAGTGAACCGTCGGCAGCGGTGGTTGTGTAGGTCTTGTTGGTGTAGTCGCCGTCGAGTATGTCGAGTACTGTGCCCTCTGGCATCGTTGATGTTTTGTTGAGTGTGGCACTATAGTCGAATTTGCCCAATGGGTCGGGGTCACCGCTATACACCAATACTTGTCCGTGCCAACCATCGCCATCGTTCTTAACGTCGATGGACTCAAAGGTGATCTGGATACCTTGACCTTCTGCTGCTGGCTTAAAGACGGTGAGCGAGCGAGAGTTGTTTGAAGAACTGCTCGCAATACTTCCTGTTCCCTTCCAGTCATAGAAGGTAATCTCCTGGTCGGCAGCCACTGTTATAACCTGCCGTCCCCATTGCTCTTGCAATACTACATCGCCATCCTGAGAAGCCCATGCTGATGCGCTCAGTAGGAATGTAAGCATTACTGACAATGTTTTCAGAAAAGTAGTTTTCTTCATTGTTTGTATTGTTTGTTATTACTTAATTAAAACTTTCCTTGTCTTTCCATTGCTCATGCGTACTATGTTCAGCCCGTTGCCCATCTGTTGCAACTGCTGTCCGCTGAGCGAATAGTAGCTTTGAGCCTTGACCGTGTCATCTTCTCTACATTCCTCAATGCCGGTGGCTTCCTTGATGGCGGCGAGTGATGCCTCAAGATGCAGGTCTTCCGCTCCGCTAATCTCGGTTGACGTCTCGCCGATGTTGGCTGTAACTACTTGGTTGATGCCGGTATATACCCTTACGAAGTCAACAAAATCAAGTTTTACGGACTTCCGCTCTGCATCTACTGCCCAGTCGATGTCAATACTGCAAGCCTCCTTCTGTGCGTTAGGCTGATTGTCAGCATAGCCATACCGCATGAACATAAAGACCCATTCGCCATATTCCTGTCCGTTGACTGTCTGCGTATGGCGGTAGGCATTGCGTGGCAGACGGGTGCCGGTGAATGTCATCTCGTCTGCCGTTATCCACTGAGGGTAATACTCCTGCGAGTGAAATTGGTTGATGCGTGGTATTACTCCGCTGCCGTTGCGGTTGTCAGTCCATGGTATGTCCTGCATGGCATTGCGACGATAGGTTACGCTATAGCCGTAATCCACCAGACCCACACTGTCAACATCGGCCGAACCGCTTATCTCATACCATTCGTCATCGGGCAGTCCGTTGTTGTTAGTGTCTTTCGATACCATGATGATGCCTGGCTCACTGCTTCCGCCTGCCACCGAGGTGAATGACATGCTCTGTATGGCATTGCCGCGAATGAAGATGTCGCGCTCGCCACTCACGTTGGCTATGCTATGGTCGAAGTGAAACGTGATGTATCCGCCCCAGCCTCCGAGCGATACCAAGCCACGCTCGTCGTTGGCCAGTACTGCCGTGCATTTAGCAGCCATTGCTGCGGCATCGTCGCCATCCTCGTAGATAGGTAGGTCATTAACAAACTGCCCTGGTGCGGGCACATACTCATCTACGGCCTGTATGTAGGCTGAGTGAGTTTCGCTGTCGGTCATTCGTTGCGCATTTACGGCAACGGAAAGAGCGACAGACATTAGTAATGCTGTCTTTCTCATTATATTATATAGTTCAAATAATGTCGTCAACCGAGCCTAACCCACGAGCGCCTACGGCTGACTATATGAAGATTAAGGCAGGTATTCTGGCTCCCTCCAGTCGTCATCTCCTTCCCACAAGTCTCACGTGAGCCATGCAGTGGTTACTAATGATGATACCATAACAGAGGTTACAGCAGCGGGACTGCTCAGGTTTCTCACCTGATTCCCTTTTAAGCCACGCTGTCATGAAACAGCATGGCACCTTATCTGGATGCAAAGTTAATATTTTTTTTCCTAACCACCAAATTTTTCTTTCACTTAAAATCCGCAGATAATTTTTTGATTGTCTGATTTAGCCCTTGCTTGGGACGATGTTGTCTGATTGTGGACTTTACGGCCCGTATAATCTCGCTGTACTGATAGCCTGTCAG
>CAMNCV010000145.1 GCA_946534585.1 uncultured Prevotellaceae bacterium | reverse complement strand
ATCGACTCCCACTTGGGGCTTCGCAGTACGCTGACAGGCTATCAGTACAGCGAGATTATACGGGCCGTATTCTCCGTGTTCTGCTGCGGTGGCGACTGTATGGAAGACCTCAAAAAAATGCACACCTACTTAAAGTGTAAACCGATAAAATAGGATATTTATGATATTTCGCCTTCACAATTTTGTCAGCAAAAAAAATGCAAACCAGAGAGAAAAGAATGACATTATAGCCGTTCCAGTGGGCCAAAAAGGGCATTTTTTGTGCTTCCAGATGTTAAAGCATAGCATTTACATTGTGATTAGATAACTTTTACAGTGTAAAAGGTGCCCTTTTACAACGCAATATGATAGCTTTTTCACCATAATTCGCCAGTGCGGACATGAATTTCGTAATTATCGTCAGTACGATGAAAATACTACAAAAATTATTGCTTCCTGTTTTGCTTTACGAGGTTTACGCCGTATCGTTGTCTGTACTGGCGGGCAAAGTAGTGGGGGTCGCTGTATCCGCAGCGACTTGCCAGTTGGGCGAGGCTCAGGGGGTGGCTGGCGTCGCAGGACTGCAGCAGTTGGCTGGCATGCTGCATACGGGCATTGATGAGCAGTTGTGCGGCGGTGATGCCTACGAGCGAGCGCAGCTTGCGGTTGAGATTGCTGCGGCTGGTGGCGGCGAAGGCTGCCATATCGTCGATGGTGGCATCGCTGTTGGCGATGTTCTGCTCGATAAACTCCCTGACCTTGTTGAGGAACCACTGGTCGTCAGGGCGCAGGGAGGCAGGGAGGGCTTCATGGTTTGCCGGGGTGTGGCGTGACGCCTCCACGACATGGCTGTCGCGGTTGAGCATCTCCATGTACTTGCTGAGCAGTTCGCTGCGCTGGCGGTGCAGATGGCGTATATGGAAGAAGGTATAGACAATGGCGGTGACGATGGCTATGACGGCAAGCAGCGCCAGCAGTCTTGCCCATGTGGTCTCATACCAGTACGGGGCAACGATGATGGTCAGGGAACGGGTGTTGGGAATCCAGCGCCCGTAGCGGTCGGTTGACTGCACCTGCAGGGTATAGGTGCCTGGAGGTAGGTTGTAGAATGTGAGCGAGCGCTGCGAGGAAGCCATGCTCCAGGCATCGTTGTTCAGACGGGTGCGGTAGAGAATGCCGGAATTGTCGGTGAAGTCGAGCGTGGCGAAGTGCAGCGTGAAACTCCTCTCGTCGGCATTCAGCATGATGGAATCGTGAGAGCAGACGCCGAAAAGCTCGTCGCCATGGTTGATGAGCAGTTTGGTAAATACGAGGGGAGGAATGTAGCCACGTGTCTCCATGTTGTGGCGCGTGGCGATGTAGGCCCCCTGCTCGGAACCGATGAGGACGCTGCCGTCGGGGAGAATCAGGGGATGCTCCTCAGAGAAATGGCACTGCTCGTTCCAGAACTTCCGCGAATAGGTGACGGTAAGGTCCTTGTAAGGCATGAAATCCATCACCCTGTCGGTACACACCACGAGGATGCTGCCGTTGTCCTTCAAGGTCATGGCAATGCAGGCATTGGAGGTGATGGAAGAATTGCGTGTGTTGAAATGCCTGAACCGAGGCGCGGCGCATGTCAGACTGTCCTCATGAATCATGTCGATGCCATCGTTTTCCGTGGCAATGAAGATGTTGCCCTTGCGGTCTCTTACGACAGCCATGGTGAAATTGTTGCACAGGGAAGCCTCCCTTCTCCCGTCCCTCGTAAGGCGGAAGAACGAAGTGGCACTGACGTCGTGGTGGCTGATACGCCCGACCACCAAACCGCCGTTGGTGGCACAGACCACGAGGCCATTATGGGTAAGAGCCAGTCGCCTGACGCGTGCTGCCTCATGGCAGAAAGCCCGTTGCTTGGTGAAGTTTACGCACGAAGGATGCTCTGCCTGAGGCGTGACGATGCACTGCAGGCCACCACCGAACGTGGCAAGCCACAGACGGCCATGGGAATCCTCTGCCATGTCGTAGATAATGTCGCAAGTAAGGCCGTCGGGCTGGATTCGGTTGACGGAGTAGGTGCCATCGGTATTGAGACGGAGCCTGTAGAGAGCTCCGGGCTTGCAGCCTATCCATACGTCACCGTTGCGCATCTGCGTAATGCAGTAGGCAGACTCGCCGAACGGTGTCTTTTGCTTGTGTATGATGCCGTCGCGTCCGAGAAATCCGAGGAGCGAGTTCCTGGCATCGTATATGCGTATGCACCTGTCCTCCTTGGTGGCAAGCCACCAGCGGTTGCTGTTGTCGGCGAGGAAGGCTCGGGCCTGCACATTCTCAGTGCCGCTGACGATGGAGGCAGGGTGGTGTATGGTGGAGGTCTTGGTAACGCCGTATCGCATCACGCTCCATGTGTTGCCCTCACGGTCGTGCAGGCTGCCGTGCTGCCTGGCAGGCTTGACGGCAGAGACGCTGCAGAGTTTATAGGTAGTGGTGTTGAGAAGGAACTGCCCATCGTTGGTGGCGCAGACTATGTTGCCGTCCTTGTCGGTCCATATCTGCCTTATGACGCTTGACGTAATGTCGGTGCCGTCGCCTGGCGTAGCCTTGACCTGTATGAACTCATAGCCGTCGAAGCGGTTGAGGCCGTTCCAGGTGGAGAACCATATAAAGCCGTATTTGTCTTGCAGGATGTCGGAAACAATCCAGTGTGACACCCCGCATGTATTGTCGTATGTCGTTGAGATGGTCTGTGCATGTATCCACGTGGCATGCAGCAGTATGTAGGATATTATTAAAAGAAGTTTTCCTTTCATGAGTGAAATTGTCTTTGCTGTGGAATGTTATTCAATGGCAAAGGTAGTAAAAAAAAAGCAAAATAGGGAGTAAAATCCCGTCTTTTGTGGTTTTGCGCCTTTTTTTGTCTATCTGCGCATAATTTTAAGTGAAAACATAATTGAAAGTACTACTTTTGCCGCAAAATTTATGTATTAACTAACAATTTCATACAAAAACAATTTCATACAAAAAAAAGAAATGAAAAGAAAAACTGTTTATCAAGTACTTGCCGTGCTGCTTGCCATATTGTCATGGCAAAGAGTGGAGGCAAGTCGTACGGAGGTGGCAAAGTGGGTATTTACCACTGGCTATGAAGTAGAGAAGTCGGGTACGTCGGCATTCTATACCCCCAACACTTTAGGGTGGTCGCAGATTGCGAATACCAAATGGTCGCAGACGCAGCCGTACTTCCTGCCGAATGAGTGTGCACTGCTGCCGGAAGACTGCCACGTTACGGTGCATACGAGCGATGGCAAGTGGCAGGTGACGTCGAGTGGTTCGAACCCCAATTACCTGTTGCGACTCAACACTGCATCAATAACAAATTTCACGGCAAAGGCAGATTATGCTGACGGACTGAAGCATGATCAGTATTTCGAGGTGTCAATGCCAACGAAGTCGCTCAGTAACGTAAGACTGAACTTTGCCATAGGTGACGGCTCGAGTTCCTCAACGAAGTTTGGCGTAGTATATTCGGTTGACGGCGGCACGACGTGGAGAGTGCTTGATGACTATACATCAGGGGCACACTGGAATACCTACGTAGATGCCAACTATGACCTTGAGGCAGACGACAAGGAAAGCCTGATAGTGCGCCTGCTGATACAGTCGGCTACAAAGACGAGCAACTATAACCTGAAATACCTTAATATATTGGCGGAAGACACACAGGCACCGAAGATGCTGGAGACAGTGCCGGAGAATGGTGCGGTGAGCGTATTGCCTTCAGGCAAGGTGATAGTAAAGTACAATGAGGGTATAGTGCTCAGGGACGGTGCAGTGGCAACACTCGTGAACAATGCTACGGATGCAAGGGAGAGCATAACCCCGGTTGTCAATGTGAACAAATTGTCGTTCCCTTATAGTGAACTTGACCTTACCACGCAATACACACTGACGCTGCCAGCCGGTAGCATAAGCGATATGGCAGGCAATATACTGAAAGAGGAACTGAAGATAGGGTTCACGACTTCAGACACTCGCCCCGTGCCGCCACCGGTGCTTGACAGCAAGAACCGCTTGTGGTATCATCGTCCTGCGGCTTACTGGGAGGAAGCATTGCCGCTGGGCAATGGCAGACTCGGTGTGATGGTGAGCGGTGGCGTGGCAAAGGATACGCTGCAACTGAACGAAGACACCTTCTGGGGACAGTCGCCTAATGCAAACTATAACGAGAATGCCAAGACGGTACTGGCGCAGGTGCAGCAGTATATCTGGAACAAAGACTATGCGTCGGCGCAGAAATTGGCTATACCTAACTGGATGTCGCAGGCTTCGCATGGTGCACAGTATCAGGCGGCAGGATGCGTATTGGTAGGATTTCCAGGACAGTGCTATGACGATGAAGAGGCTGGACAGACGGCAGGAGCGTCGGTGGCTCAGGGATATGTACGTTCACTTGACCTCGCAACAGCCGTGGCAACCACGTCATACGTAGTTGACGGCGTGACATATACGCGCTCGGTGTTCTCATCGTTGGAAGATAATGTCACTGTGATGCGCATAGAGGCTTCAGAAGCAGAGAAACTGAACTTCGACGTCTGCTTTGCTGCACCTGTAAAGACAAACATGGCGAAGCTTGGCATAAACAAGATTACGGATGACGGAATGATAGAGGCATCACTGGTGCCTGCCAGGGAACAGTCGGAGAATGTTGATAACAAGCTGAATTGCTACACGTTTATAAAAGTTATAAACGAGGGCGGCACACAGACAAACAACACTAAGCAGAACGTAGTGCAGTGGGGATTGGTAGCAGGAAACACGTCGGCACCTACCATAGAGGTGAAGAACGCTACCGCAGCAACGATAGTGATATCGTCAGCAACGAATTTCGTGAACTATAACGATATCAGTGCCGATGCAGAAGCTAAGGCATTGGCATATATGACGGATTATCTGGCTAAGGATAAGGCATACGACAAGACACTGGCTGACCACGTGGCACGTTACGCTGAGCAGTTTGACCGCGTAAGTCTTGACTTGGGAAGTAATGAGGAGCAGGAGGTGAAGGATACTGAGACACGAATAAAGGAGTTCCGCTCAGTAAGTTCAGACCCGGGATTGGTGTCTAACTATTTCCAGTTTGGCCGCTATCTGCTGATATCATCTTCGCAGCCAGGCACACAGCCTGCCAACCTGCAAGGTATATGGAACCCTAATGCGCGTCAGTATCCTGCATGGGACTCAAAATATACGTCGAACATCAATGTGGAGATGAATTACTGGCCTGCAGAGGTGACAAACCTTACGGAGTGTCACAATCCGTTTATAGAGATGGTAAGGGATGTCTCAGTGACAGGTGCGCAGACTGCAGAGAAGATGTACGGCGCACGTGGATGGGCTTTGCATCATAACACCGATATATGGCGCACTACCGGTGCGGTGGATAACGGTTCGGTAGGCGTATGGCCTACATGTAATGCGTGGTTCTGTTCTCACCTATGGGAAAAGTATCTCTTCTCAGGCGATAAGACTTACCTTGCCGATGTATATCCTATACTAAAGGGATGCGCTGAGTTCTTCCAGGACTTCCTCGTAAAAGACCCTGAAACGGGGTATATGGTGGTTTGTCCGTCAAACTCTCCAGAAAACCATCCTGGCATAAGCACTTATGTCAACGAAAGCGGTGCAACCGTCAACTGTGCACTTTTTGGTGGCGTGGCTATGGATAACCAGATGGTTTATGATGTGTTGAAGAATACTGCTGAGGCTGCCCGCATATTAGGCAAGGACGAAAACTTTGCAGTGCAGCTGGATAATTTGAGGGGACAACTTACACCATATAAGATAGGTAAGTACGGACAAGTGCAGGAATGGCAGGAAGACTGGGATCGTGAGTCAAACTCTCATCGTCACCTTTCACATCTATGGGGAGCATATCCCGGCAATCAGGTGTCACCTTATACAGATGCAACGATATATCAGGCTGTGCGTAAGTCGCTCATAGGTCGTGGTGATGCCGCACGTGGCTGGTCTATGGGATGGAAGGTGTGCCTGTGGGCTCGTATGCTCGACGGTGATCATGCCTTGTCGATAATAAAGAATCAGTTGCGTCTGATGGATCCTAATGCAACTATGAACGATGCTGATGGCGGTACGTATGCCAATATGTTTGATGCGCATGCTCCATTCCAGATAGATGGTAATTTCGGTTGCTGCGCAGGCATAGCAGAGATGCTGCTGCAGAGCCATGCCGGATTCGTGCATTTGTTGCCGGCACTGCCATCAGATTGGGCAGATGGCGAGGTTAGCGGATTGCGTGCTCGTGGAGGTTTCGTAGTAGAGAATCTGAAATGGAAGATGGGACGCGTAGCAAGTGTTAAGGTGAAATCTGCCGTTGGCGGTAATCTGCGCATACGCTCAAACAACAAGCTGGTTATGGCTGACGGCACACCACTGACCGTAGCTACAGGCGAGAATGCCAATGAACTGATGCAGGCATATCGTGTGGCAGAGCCAATAGTTGTTAATATGTCGAAGATTCCTGACACTATATTGCCTACGACCTATCTCTATGATGTGCCAACAGTGGCAGGACAGGAGGTGGAACTCGTAGATGCTGACTCTGTGACGGCGATATCTGTCGTTGCAGCGGATGGCGTGAAATCCACATGCGGAAACGAAGCCCGATATACTACAGATGGCCGTAAGGTGGATGCTCAGTATAGGGGCGTAGTAGTACAGAGTGGTCGTAAGAGCATAAAGTAATACGGAGAGAGTAGTTATACCCCAGTTCGGGATAAGCATTTTAGTTTTTTAACGACCGATATAGAGGCTCAGCCAGCGGCTAATAAGTACATTAAGAACGGTCGCCTCGTGATTGAGAACGGTGGCGTGCAGTACAACGCTGCAGGTGCCGTGGTGAAGTAATATCAAACTATAAGACATAGGTTGGCGGAGGCTCTTTCTCCGCCAACCTATTTTTTTACATGAATTATCCACTAATTCTTCATTTATTTTTGCTTCTCAAGCATGTTTCTGAAAAAACAGCGCCAAACAACCAAACGAAACAGCGCCAAATAACCAAACGGAATTGCGCCAAATAACCAAACGAAATTGCGCCAAACAACCAAATTAAGTCCAAAAATATTTGTTTTATTCAAAGAATAATGCTAACTTTGCAGCAGAATAATAAAACAATATTTTACGATGGAAAATAATAAGGATTATAGGAGGCGAATTGCAGACACTCTTTTGGAGGAAAAGTTGGATGCATTGGGAGC
>CAMNCV010000144.1 GCA_946534585.1 uncultured Prevotellaceae bacterium | reverse complement strand
ATTTTTTCCTAACCATTGGTTGATTGCATCTAAATATGTCCGTCTTGCTATAATTTCCATAATCCAAGCAAATTAAGTGTATTTCTGAAAACAAAACGTAATAATAGCATTACACAATGCAAAGGTAATACTTTTTTATTAAATATACTTCATAAAATACTTTTTTAACGATATTTTATTAAATATACTTTATAGATTGGCTCTTAGTGGTTACCATTCTGACTTTCCCGTAAAAACCTATAAAGGTTGTTAATCTTGTGTTTGTTTCAATTTTTTTTTGTACTTTTGCAATTGGTTACGTGCGCTACATAAGTGACGTGGCGTAACTAAAAAGACATTGTGGGTTAAACAAAAAAGCATTCGCTATTATTTCGCGTTCAGCCAAAAGCCTCGGAAACTTGTTGGAAATAAAACGCACAGGAATAATATGTGATAAGGTATTCGGTATGCGAAGGCCTTAGTAATTGGATTATAGCAATGCATTCACGCATAGACGTGATGCATTCTTTTCTAATTGCTGAGGTTTCCATTCCGAGGCTGCCTCATAGCTGAACGCAGATAAGGTGCATCACGCCCTTTTTGTGTTCGGTGGCGTGATTGATAGTAGGTGCTGAAAAACTATCAATCACTTATATGGCTAACAAAAATCTTAATGCAGCAAAGGAGGCAAAGAAAGATGAGTTCTATACTCAACTTTCAGATATAGAGAATGAATTGCGTCATTACCGTCAACATTTTCGTGATAAGACAATTCTGTGTAACTGCGATGACCCTTATGAGAGCAACTTCTTCAAATATTTTGCAAGCAGCTTCAATGAGTTTGGGTTGAAGAAACTTATAGCCACCTGCTATAATGGTTCGCCCATAACAGGTAGGGAACTCCCTTTGTTTGATGACAACTGTAAAAAAGAAAATAAACGTATGGCTTATAAGGTCGTGATTACAGAGGTTACAGACGTAAACGGTGATGGTCGTATAGACTTGGCAGACGTGCAGTATCTATTACAAAATGACAAGAATGTCCTCTCTACTTTAAAAGGCAACGGAGATTTCCGCAGTTCTGAGTGTATAGAATTATTAAAAGAGGCTGACATCGTTGTGACAAACCCTCCCTTCTCCCTTTTTCGTGAATATGTAGCGCAGTTGATGAAGTATGGAAAGAGATTTTTGATTATAGGAAATCAAAATGCGGTCAGTTATAAAGAAATTTTTCCATTGTTGAGAGATAATAAAATGTGGTTTGGCTTTCATGCTGGCGCACAAGAATTCGAAGTGCCTCAGGAGTATGTGAAAAAAAATATCTACACTAAATCTGATGGTCGAAAGTTTGCGAAGTTTGGCAATATCTGTTGGTTCACAAACCTTGACCATAAGAAACGACATGAAGAATTGATATTGTATCATTCTTATTCTGCTGATAAGTACCCACTATATGATAATTATGATGCAATAGATGTTCATGCAATTAATGAGATACCTTATGATTATAATGGGCTAATGGGAGTACCACTTACTTTTTTTGACAAATATAATCCTGAGCAGTTTGAAATAGTTGGTATAACAGATAGAAATAGTCCCTTTTGCACAAAGATTTATTCAAAGTCAGATGCGACGAACTACAGTGACTTAAACAGAAGAAGTGTTCTTTTGATAAATGGGGAATATAAAATGTTATTTCCTAAAATACTAATTCGTAAAAAGAAATAGCCATGAAAATTGAACTGAAAGAAATTACAATCAGAGATTTGTCCGAAGGATACGAGGATAATGAGGAACAGGGAGTGAGAGGCTTTGGCGGGAAACTTGACATACGTCCAGCGTATCAGCGTGAGTTTATATATGATGACAAGAAGCGAAATGCCGTCATACATACCGTGATGAATGGCTTTCCGCTAAACGTGATGTATTGGGCGAAACGAGAGAATGACGGCAATGTTCCATACGAAGTGATGGATGGTCAGCAGCGCACCATTTCTATATGTCAGTACGTTGATGGAGTTTTCTTTATCAATAGAGGTGGCTATGAACAGAAATTCTGTAACCTTTCTGAATCTGAGCGAGAACAGATTCTCAACTACAAATTAATGGTATATGTGTGTTCTGGCAATGACAAAGAAAAGCTTGATTGGTTTGAGACCATCAATATTGCTGGTGAGCGGCTAACGCAACAAGAACTGCGTAATGCCGTCTATGCAGGGCCGTTTGTTTCTGATGCCAAGAGATATTTCTCAAAGCGTAATTGTCCAGCTGAGAATATGGGGAAGAACCTGATGAATGGTTCTGCGATAAGGCAGGATTTATTAGAAACCGCACTGCGCTGGATAGCAAATAGCAAAAGTACAGTTGATAACAAGGTAACCATAGAAGGCTATATGGCAGACCATCAATATAACCCTAATGCTTCGCAACTGTGGCAGTATTTTACGGCTGTTATTACATGGGTAAATGCTACATTCTATGTGGAAAAACGAAAGCAGATTACAAAAGGAATAGATTGGGGAATGCTATATGACAAGTATAAAGATGAGGTAATAGACAAGAATGGGTTGGATGATAAGATAACCCGATTGTTGATTGATGATGAGGTACAAAAGCAAAAAGGAATAATACCTTATCTGTTGACAAAAGACGAACATCATCTCGGATTGCGTGCTTTCCCTGACAGGATAAAGTTAGCACTCTATGAGAAACAAAAACATCGTTGCGCTAATCCTGATTGTCCAAATCGTGACAAAGAATTTGAATATGCGGATATGGAGGGCGACCACATCACTCCGTGGCGTGAGGGAGGACGCACAACAGAGGAAAACTGCCAGATGCTCTGCCGAGAATGTAACCGTAGGAAGGGAGCAAGATAATAAAAATGGCAATTTACGCTTAAGGCATTAAGTGGAGTAAATAAAAAAGGATTGTAATGGACATTTTTTCGTCCGTTACAATCCTTTTCTTAAATATTCTTTACGCTATCACCTTCTTCAGTCTGCCGATGAAGTCGTCCACGTTCTCCTTGGTAAGGCAGAGAGGTGGAAGCAGACGCAGGAGGTTGGTGCCAGCGCAACCGGTGAAGCAGTGCTGGTCATAGACG
>CAMNCV010000143.1 GCA_946534585.1 uncultured Prevotellaceae bacterium | reverse complement strand
AAACGGCAACACATGAGTTTGTTGTACCAAGGTCGATACCAATAATCTTTCCCATAGTTTTTTTCCTTTCTTTATTTTTTTGTTTTTTTTTATTCGTTTGAGATTCTCTCGTCTCTCGCCGTTATATTTTGCAACGACCGTGCCACCCGTTTTCCATACATGCAAAACGGTGTCAACCGTGACATTGTGGCACTCACATGTCACTCCCGTATGCCAAAACGCTCTTCTGCTTCTCTCTTCCAAGCATGTAAAACAGAAAAAGGTTGGACTCCTTATATTGGGGAGTCCAACCTTTTTTCCGTTATCTTTGTCAATGCGATTAACAATCGCCTATATATTATTGTGGGAATATCACAAGAACATGCATTCTATCATTCTACTACTACCGTCTTGCCGTTGTGGATATACATGCCCTTCTGCGACGGTTTGCCGCTGAGGCGGATGCCGCTGACGGTGTGCCATCCTGAAAGTGAAGAGTGAGGAGTGAAGAGTGAAGAATCAGCTGCCGCCTCATTTATTCCTGTGACCACCTCGTCCTCATCGCCGAAGCCGATTACCATGTTTGTTATGCCTTTGGCACCAGCGGCATTTTCAGCCACCTGCGTACCGTTCAGGGTGAAGTGTGCGCGGAAGGCATTCAACTGAACGTCCTCGTCTGGCCAGAACAGTTTGTTGGCAGAGCCAAAATAAAGCACAGATCTGTTGTTTGCCGCAAGTGTCACCGGGTCATAGTTGCCAATGAACGACACCTTGCCGTCCTCGCTGGTTACGGCTGTCGGGGCAGTGTCGTCTATGGTCACATCTTCAAACGTCAACCCTGTGGTATATGATGTATCCTGCAATGTCAGTTCAGCAAGCTGCATATAGATAGAGTCGCTTGCTAATCTTGCTAATAAAGTAAAACGGAAGTATTGATATACTCCCTGCAACTCACCAGCAATGGCATATTGTGCTTCTGCTGAATTAACTTCGGGCAGTGCATCGTCTACGTTCACCGTCGCGTCACGACTGTCAATAAGCGTCCACCTGTCGTATCTATTCGCCTTAGCCTCTAATGTCCACTTCCTCGGAATGAATTTAGAATACGTTTTAGCATCACCAGTCGTAGTAAGGGTGTATCCCGTTACGTTGATAGGCGAGGCTGTCATAAATTGGCACTCACCCGGGTCATAATCAACGAAACACCACCACGTTGTGCCTACATCACCATCCACCAATAGATTGTAACTTTCCGTACCACTGGTAGCCATATACTTAATTGCGTTGCTTTTCACTATATAGGGTTTCCCCGCCTCTATGGCTGTTGCGTCCTTGAAGTTCAAGTAGAGTGTATTGCCACTGATACCTGTCTTATGTCCATTATACTCTGTGTCGGTGTCCAGTTCCTTAACTGTGAACCCGTCAAGCGGTGTTCCACTAAGACTGGCAAGCGAGAATGGCAGGCACAGCGTGTTCCATTTGTCGTCTATATATAACGTGCGATCTGTAAGTTTCACGTCAAGCAGCGAATGGTCACATGCAGTTATATCAGCGCTATTAACAGCATCATCATTGAGACAGAGTAGAGTTACCCATTTTGCATAGAGTGTAGTGTCACCATTCACAACATCGGTGCTGAGATTCCATAATTTGGTGCAGTCGGCATCTATATACCAGCCTTTAAACGCAAATCCGTTCTCTGTAGGGACAACAGGCACCGTCACCTTAACATTGCTCCATTGTACAGTCTGCGACTCTGGTGCATTGCCATGACCATTAGCATTGAAGGATACAGTGGATGTGCTGCGCCAGTGTTCATAAAAATTAGCAGACACATTATTTTTCCAACCATACCCCTTTGCTATCGCATTCCACTGTCCCTTGGTCCCATCGAAGTATAGATCTTTCAGTTTTTTGCAATACACAAAAGCCTGCATACCTATCTCTGTCAGCGTGGGATTTACATACACAGTCCGAAGTTTATCATTATCTCGAAAATAATAATCTTGAATTTTATAGACATGATCCAAGGTAAGTGTTTTAACACTTTCCTTTTCCCAGTTTCTAGTCTTGATAATCTGTTTTTCCTTATAGTTGTCCCAGAAATTGTCACGAGGCACACAGTCGATAGTCAGGTTTCCGTCTTTCATCACCCAGTAAAGGCAGTCGTCATTGTAAATCATGTCTGTATGCTCTGACTCAACCCATTCGTCGCCACACCAACCGAGAGAACCGTCAGAGCAGTTTATGACAAGATTTGGAGAGTGGTGATATCTGGTATATTCCCATGCGGACACAGAACCTGGATAGGAAATCACACATTGTTGGGTTCTATCGTATATCTTTGCAAAAGCCTCATATCCGATTGTTGCTGGCTTATTAAGTGTTACAGCCCCAAGTGTATTGCACCCCTCGAAGGCATGGTTCCCAACTGTCGTTACACCAGGCATAGTAAGCATACTAATTTTCGTCCCAGTAAACGCATAATCAGGGATTCTAGTGATAGAAGCCGGCAGACAGTCAGCGCCATCAGCACTGTTTATATGTTCCAAATTCTTACATCCACTTACCGTAGGCATATCGGTAATGGCTATACCTGCTTCAAAAACCAAAGTCTCAAGATTTGATAATTTCCTTAGGTCATAACCGAATCCCACTACCGTTGCTCCATCAATAACGCCTGGAATCGACAAAATCCTTACTGTAGTATCGCCTACATATCCGTTAATAACACATTGGTCTCCGTTTATGAAGTATTCCCAGTATTCATTCTGTTCTGCCTGCACCGTTGCCGCAGTCATAGCCAGCAGCATAACGAGCAGTGTCATTGCCGTGCGCCTAACGCGACATGAGCATGAGGTTACAGACGCAGATAATCCTTCTGTAATGTTTGTTTTCATATTCTTTAGGTTTGAGGTGAGGGATAGAAATCCCCACAAATTAAACTATAAAATCTTGAAAAAACCTTAATATGCCATATCCGTCAGGCCAAGGTTTTCTATTATTCCGTGTAACATATTTTCGGCCTGCCTCAGCCGTGCCGTCTGTTGCGACGTGGCTGTGTTGACATTGGCCCTGTATTGCTCTTTGGCCTCGGTAAAAAGAAACAGCCGTTCAGAAGAGGAACGACATCAAGCGGCTGTTATGCCGTTTCTGGTTCATAGCCTCGCGCATGTGGCTGATGGCACAGTCAAGGAAAAAATGCGTCAGGTGTTCATCTGTCCCCTCTGTGCGTATCTGCCGCAGGGCGGCAATATACTTGTTGCGTTCTTCCTTATAGATAACCAGGAGCGGATGCCCCTTACGCAACAGTATGTAGTTGCTAATGAGCCGGCCGGTACGGCCGTTGCCGTCGCGGAAAGGGTGCAGATATTCAAAATAACCATGAAAGCGCGCAGCCACTATCATAGGGTGAGCGTTGCCCTGCAGGGCTTTCTCAGTGCTCTCGAGCAGGTGCGGCACCTGGGCTATCAGCCTCTCATGATTGCCAAAGACGGTATCGCCTGCCACCATGTCTTCCGTTGTGTATTCTCCGGGTACGGCGTCAGGTGCTTTATAGTTCAGCGTGTTTTTGGTAACCAAGCGGTTTGTCTCTTTAAGCAGTTCTTCGTTGAGCGGGTGTTGCAAACTGTTGAACACGTATTCAAAAGCCTTGAAATGGTCTGCCATTTCAAGGCACTCAAAAAGTTTGCGGCCGCTTGGCACCATGCCCAGACCCAGTTCCTTCAGTGTGCGGGTGTCATCAACGGTAAACGAATTTCCCTCAATGGCACACGAATGAGCGGAGAACAGGATTTCGCCATATTCCCGATACTGTTCTTCAGACATACGCTCCTGTATCTCATCCTGATACCGTTTGCGCATCTCGTCATATACCGCTATTTTCTCATCAATGGTCATGCTGTGCAAAATTACAAATAAATTTTGGAATAACAAAACATTTGAGGGATTTCTCGCCAAAGGCGATAATAAATAGAAACAAAAAGAAATAGCTTTTACACAATGTCACGAAAAAAACGATTCTGCTTACACTCTGATTTTCCCTACCGCCGTTTCCTTGGATTATTTTCAAACGGCAGAAAAGTATTCGAAAATAACGCAAGCATTAGCATCAGCTAACTCACTGATATTCAATAGCGGCATTTCCTTACCATCGTAATTAGTACCTGATTGCACGATAATCAGTACTTAATTACACGATAATCGGCACTTGATTGGGATGTAATTGGCACCTGATTACACAGTAATCGCACCCTAATTGCATCGCAAAAACTGTGATTTGTAAAAAAAAGCCCGTTTTCATTCATGAAAACGGACATATATATCGTAGCGGCGTTTCTATTTTGCTATGAAGCTGCGTGATTTACAATGCATACATTAATAATGCATAATTATTTTGAGTAGTTCTGCGATTATGTCGCGAAAAAGTTGTAACTTTGCACTCAGGAAATCGCTAAGGCGACCGCGAGCCTGCTTTGCAGACACTCGCTTTTCCTATCGTGCGATACATTGCACTCAGAAATCAGAGACGTGCACCATACTGACGTATGACGTTCACTATTTCTTTCGTGCGAAGAAGCACTCAGAAACAGATTAAATGTAAGGATTATGGCAACAACGACGACACAAGTTCCCGCAGCAGCCCAGCTGTTGGTAAGCATCAGCGAC
>CAMNCV010000142.1 GCA_946534585.1 uncultured Prevotellaceae bacterium | reverse complement strand
AAGTCCTTGTTCATCTCCGTACCGAACAGTTTCTTGAAACCGAAATCGGTATAAGGGTTTATGTAGCGTTCGTTATTATCCATATAGTCGATTGTAGTTTATTCCATTTGCAAAGTTACAAATTTTTCCATATATCACCAAATATCATATTGTCTCAACAATAAAAAAACAATAAAAACAGGGAAATGACGGTTTAAATTCTTGCATATCAATAAAAAAAACGCTACCTTTGCGCTCCGACAACGCATGATGACAAACAAATCAAGATAGAAACATGAATAGCAAACGATTACTAAGCCTGATATGCACCATTATAATATCGCTTTCAGCAATTACAGTCAACGCCGAAAACTCATGGAGGGCCGACTCCGTGGAGATTTCGCTACTCACATGTGAGCCACACGATGAGGTCTATAGCCTATACGGACACACGGCCATCAGGGTGACAGACAAAAGCCGCAACATGGACATAGCCGTAAACTTCGGTTTGTTCGACCAAAGCGCAAATATGTTTGCATTGCGTTTCGTCTTCGGGCTCACTGACTACCGCATGGGTATCATCAACATGTCTTCCTTTCTTGAAGAATACTCTTACTATGGCAGTGGTGTGAGGCAGCAGCGCATCAACATGACCCCTGCAGAGAAGGAGCACTTCCTCAGCCTGCTGGCCGAAACGGCAAAGCCAGAAAATGTGGTTTACAGATATAATTTCCTTTATAATAACTGCACCACGCGCGCAAGAGACCTCATTCTCGGTGCCGTCAACGGCACTGTCAACTACAAAAGCAAGGGTTTGCAAGTGGGAGAGCGCAGTTTTCGCGACCTTGTGCATGAGAAGGTGTCCACACATCGTTGGTCTGCCGTAGGCAATGACTTACTGCTCGGTGTCATGGCCGACTGCAACACATCGTTCGGCGAACGCGAGTTTCTTCCACAGGTACTGATGACCGACTTCGACAACGCAAGTATCAAACGTACCGACGGCACCACCACGCCGCTCGTAAGCAACGCAGAGTGGCTCCTGCCTTCCACCCATCCAACGGTAATTTGCAGCGAACCAGGCTTTCCTCTCACCCCAACGCAATGTGCCTGGCTGTTTCTTGCAATTGTCATAGTAGTGAAAATGATTCTCTATCTGAAGAAAGAAACAGTGCTGCCATGGTTTGACTATGGTGTGGCATGCCTCTATGCAACAGTCGGACTGGTATTGCTCTGCATGGTTTTCTCGGAGCATCCCACCGTGCGCCTTAACCTACAGATACTCGTATTCAATCCTTTGCTTTTCTTCCTTGCCTTCCCACGTAAGAGCAATGGAATAATTAAAAAATACAATATTGCCAGCATCGTGGCAATATTGTGCATCGTAATATTCTTTATTGGCAATCTTTTACAGGACTATGCCGAGGGTATGAACATCATGGCTCTGACGCTTCTGCTTACATTCAGCGAAATCAGAATACATACATCAAGGCGTTAGAACACCACTCCCAGCAACAATGCATTATAATAATGGTGCTGCTTCAGATTGTTTGGCTTAGCCTGACGCACGTCAGACAGATAGCCTATGCGCAGCGCCGTACCGCTTTTCAAGCGCAAATCGGCAGTAACCTGCTGCCGCACCTGCAGCGGAGAAACTGAATAGAAACAGATATTGTGGTCATAGTCACCGCGACCAAATATCTCATAATACGATTGTCCATAGTTTGGCGAATATCTTATGCCAAGCAAGGGGAAGCGCAACTCATAGCCCAGTGTCAGTTCTCTGCCCCATGCCTTAAAAGTATAGCGTGCCGCTCCCATGCCCCCCAGAGCCACGGAACCATAGCCTTGCGCAGGATTGTTATTGGTGTTGCGTGAGTTATAGTTGAAGCCGACGAAGGCATCGAGCATCGGTCCCACGCTAAGCCTCAGTGGATACCTGCCTGCTATCATGTCCCACTTACGCATTACTGCATAGGAGAAATCATAGTGTCCCACATATTCATGACCGTTAAGAGCACGATTATGCAAATAGCCAAACGCAATCTCATGGGTTTGGCTGTAAGCCAGATGGGCATTTTTACTATCACGATTTACCTCTGCTATGACACGCCACTCCATGCCACGATACTTCTCAGGCGACAGATAGGTATCAAGCACATTTGCACCACCTATTCCCAGTTGCAAGGCAGTGCTACGCACCTGTGCATACCCTGTAACCGCAACAAGCAGCGAAGATATTATTATAATACCAATATGTTTCACGTTGCAAAGGTACGAAAAAAAATTCATAATACATAATTCTCCGTACAGAATTAACAATCCGCACGGAGAATTATGTATTATGAACTATGAATTAAAATCTTTAATATCCAGGGTTCTGCATAGCCTTCTTCTGCTCTACAGAAAGGTTTGTGCCGTCAGGATTCTGCAGCATATCAAGGAAAGTCTGCGGAATTGGGCGCAGCTCGTGCTTACCCTCAGTAATATTCTGAGCCTCAGGGTTGAATGCCTTAGCGCGCTTTATGAGCAGTCCGGCGCGAGAGAGTTCCTCCCAACGGTTCCACTCACCGAGAAGCTCACGGGTGCGCTCGTTGAATATGAAGTTAAGCATACGCTCATAGTCACCCGTTGCACCGATGGCAGCCAGGATAGCCTCATCTTCTTCTGGCAAGTTAGTGTAGCTTGCTATCTGAAGGTTAGACGCGTCGGTAGTCTTCGCTATGCCTGTAGAAAGGTAGTAGGTGTTCTTATTCAAGTTTGATATCTTGAATGCTTCACCCATTGTCATTGATGTGGTATAGCCATCATTGTCAAGACCTGTACAGTTAGACTTGTTAGAAGAAATAGAATTGTCAGCATCGCCACCTGCAGCTGTCGTGAATGACATAGAGCCATCGGTATAGTAGTCACGTTTCTCGTCTTTCTTCCACTGCGCACGTGCGCGGAGTTCATTTACTGTCTCTATAGCCTTCTGGTACTGTCCAAGGCGCACCTGTGCCTCTGCCTTTACAAGGTAGGTTTCGCCCGTACGAGCCATGATTACGTCGCGATGAGCATCGCCCTTTTCTGCTGTACGTGTGCCGTCGGCAGTCTTGTTGATACCGCAGAACACATTAGATGTTGAAGTCTTTCCACTTGTTCCGTAGTTGAACAGTACATACTCTCCATTCATGAATAGTGGGAATGCATTTGGCACCCATTTGCCTGTCTCGGGATTAACGAAGGTATGCGCTTGTGCACCGCGTCCGAATGTACCGTAAGGTTCTCCGTTGAAGCGTGTGTCAGACTTTTTGTTGAGGATAAAAATGATACCCTGATCACCAAGTTCTGGCACCTGAGACAATTCTATTCCATTATCTTTGGCTACTTTTTCGCGGTCATAGTACGCTCCCTTGATTTTCACTTTGCCTTTTTCATCCAATACAGGTTTTCCACTTTCATCTTTCAGCGTATCGTTCTTTGTAACGGCGATGTTGTTCAAGCCATATACAGTCTTAAATGTCTTCCACATACGAGCATCGTTCACATTGTCAAATACCGAGTATGCGTACTCCGTAGGACGGCAACGCTGGAAGTCCATCTCACCAATGTATGCACCACGCTTAACCCACGAATTAGAGAAATTGGAGAACTGTGGGGAGAAATAGTTATATGTACGGTTACCAAAACGGCCTACGGTAGAGGCATCGCCATTATGCTCTGCACACATTAGAATTTCACTAAGTCCTTCGTTTGCGCAATTGATACCTGTCCACTTTGCATAAAGATCAGCGTAGTCTTTTGCCAATGGACATGCCGCAATAACTTCATCACAAAGTGCAATTACACGATTCAGATCCTCTGTTTTATTATATGCACTGTTCCAATCACTGCAACGCTCGGATTGACGGAACAACAAAGCCTTTGCCAGGAAGTGCGCAGCAGTGTATTTTGTCCAAGTACCATTACCACGCCATTTGGTAGTTGGTAGATGAGTATATGCTTCCTCAAAATCGGCAATCACCTGATTTAAGGTCTGCTCAGCCGTAGAACGTGTATAGTCTTTCTTGATTTCACTATTGGCTGCCTCTGTCTGTATTACAACTCCACCATACTGTGCAAACAGACGATAGTAGTTGTAACCGCGCAGGAAATGAGCTTCACCTATAACCTTGTTACGCGTTTCAGGATCACTGAGGTTTCCTGATTTTGAAAGAACGAGGTTAGCAGTAGATATACCGTAATACATCTGGTCCCACAATGCTGACACACCAGGGCAGTTCTTATTAGCTGCACCAAGCGCAGGCGTACAGTCAAGAGGGTTCAAACGGCTGTCATACGTATTCCAAGGCTCTGCAGTAAGGTCCGCACCATTGGTAAACTCGTCACAACCGTACAGAGTAACACCATAAGCCCATTCGTATCCGAAATGCCAACGAATGTTAGCATACAAGCCAGCAGCCATCTGCAATGCTCCCTCCTCTGTTTCCAGCAGTTTGTCAGTGTAAAGATGACTGGGATCCTCTGACAAGAAGTCATTGCCACAAGAACTCAGGCTCATCGCAGCACAGAGTGACAATGCACCACAAACTATTTTATTTTTTATATGTTTCATATCTTTATATACCAAATATTATTAATTAATTATTAGAAATCGACAGAAAGTCCCATCGTGAAGCCACGGTTGTAGTATGTCCAACCTGTATCAAGGTCCATGAAATCAACTGAAGAGTAGAGCATACCGAGGTTTTTGCCTTGTATATAGACTTTTGCAGCACTAATACCAAGTTTGTTGCACAAGTTTTTACACAGATTATAGCCCAGTGAGAGGTTGCGCACCTTTATGAATGAAGCATTCTTGAAACCTAACAAACCTGAGTACTTGTCGCCGCCCGCAGTGCTGTAAACCGGCTTTTGCCATTCTGCACCTGTATTGTCTGGTCTCCAATAGTCAATCTCACGCTGCTGATACATACCAAACTGGCCTTCGCCACCTGTGCTTACCATATACTTGAAACGTCCCTGAAGTTCAATAGTAAGTTCCAGTCCCTTCCAGGTAAATGTATTTGACCAGCCCATTGTGACGCGCGGATTTTGGTTGCCAAGGATTACACGGTCATTTCCGTCAATCTTGTAGTCACCGTTCTGATCAACTGGTCTTACGCAACCTGCAGTGAAATTCTCGCCGTTAGCATTGAACTTAGCCATTTCTTCTGCATCGCTTTCCTGCCACAGACCTGCATTCTCATAACCATAATGTATAGCTATAGACTCACCGATAAACCAGCCATTGGCAATGTCGTCAACCTTACCATTAGCAAGTTCCTCAATCTTGTCTTTCTGCCAAGCGAAGTTGAAATTAGAATTCCATGTAAAATCTTTTGTCATTACAGGAATAAGATTCAATGTCAGTTCCAAACCTTTATTACTGGTCTTACCAATATTTGCCATCATTGCAGGATATCCACTAAGTGAAGGAACAGCCATTCTCATCAAAAGGTCTTTTGTTGTTGATGTGTACAAATCAAGTGTACCACCAATACGGCCCTTGAGGAAGCTGAAATCAATACCGAAGTTCCACTGTGTGGTCTTCTCCCATTTTAGGTTTTTGTTAGGCATCAAGTTTGAACCAGAAGAATAATAAGGCTCGTTTGTGACAAGTATCTGTGAGTTACCTTTGCTGAATGGCATCCAATAGCTGCTGATTACGCCCAAAGTACCATATGCGTCAACAGCAGAGTTACCTGTGACACCTACGCCAAAGCGTGCTTTCAACTGGTCAATCCATTTCACGCCCTTCAAGAATTTCTCCTGCTCCATGCGCCAGCCGAGTGCCATAGACGGGAAGAAATCCCACTTGTTGCCCTCAGCAAGAACGCTTGAACCGTCCCAACGTGCTGATGCTGTAAGCAGGTAGCGGTCACGGAAAGAGTAGTTCACACGTGCCATGTAAGAAGCAAGGGCACTCTCTGTCAAGCCAGTGCTCATGCTTGGCTTATTGTCGCTATTAGATATATCTACAGAACTCATATTGTTCCACTTGAACGATGCCAGAGGTATCCTCTCTGCTCCCATTCCGCTTTCCTCTTCATTCATCCTTGATGCTGATTGCAAGAAAGTAAATCCAAGGTTGTGCTCGCCAAATTCTTTATTGAAAAGAACCATGTTATCAAGAGTCCAAGCAAACCTACGTCTGTCGGCACGATTGGCAAGGTTATTACCTCCGCCACGAGCTGCAGATGACTGATCGATGAAATACCCTCTGCGATAGAACTCGAAGTCTGGTCCATACTGTATCTTATACTGTAAGCCCTGCAGTGGCTCCCATATCTTACCGAAGTCAATCTGTCCATAGAAACTACCAATGGCACGGAAGACCTGGCGATTATCCGTTGACTTATTCCATTCATCCATTATGGTATAAGTATTCGCTGTAGGACCACCAGGGTAATCTATTATTCTTCCTAATCCATCGTATGGAAGAGCATAGCGTAATATACTTTTCGCAGCACCATATATATCCGTAGGACCAGAGTTACTTGACTGTCCTAAACGTGAGAAACCATACTTTTGCTCACTGTAGCTTGCATTAAACGAACCACCAGCCTTAAACCATGGTTTTGCTTGAATGTCAGTTGTAGCAGACAATGTATAGCGTTCGTAGCCTTGTCCCTTCTGCGTACCCTTGTTATTCAAGTATCCAAAAGAAACACCTCCAGACACGTTCTTTGAACCACCGCGTGCACTTATATTATGCTCATGAGTAACACCTGTACGTGTTACGAAGTCTGTCCAATCAGTGTCAGTAACTTTTGAACCATCCCAAATCTGATGGTTTTCGTCCCAACCCTTTTCTACGTTGGCCCAAGCTACCTCATCATCTGAGAAATAGTCGTGGTCCTGCACATACGTGGGCTGATTTCCAGGAGTGAATTTACTAGGATCAGAGTTGTACTTAGCCCAACGACGCCACGTGATATAGTCGCTTGCACTCATTGATGGACTTTTGTCTATAATCTTCTCGAAGGTCACGGTTCCACTATAATTGAGTTGGGTTTTGCCCTCCTGACCGCGCTTTGTGGTAATGAGAACGACACCATTGGCACCACGGCTACCATATATAGCGGTAGATGAAGCGTCCTTCAAGATATCAATAGACTCAATGTCACGTGGATTGAGAGTCTCGATACCGCCTGACTGAAGAGGTACTCCATCAACAACATAAAGAGGCTTGCTTGAAGCGTTCAGAGAACGGCGGCCGCGAATCAATATGCTACCAATTTCACCAGGACGCTCGCTTGACGTGATATCTACACCGGCGGCCTTACCCTGAAGTGCTTCGAAAGCGTTGCTTACAGGCTTTGTGTTCAACTCTTTTTCTCCCACACGTGTCAAAGCACCCGTCACGTCGCTCTTACGCTGTACGCCGTAACCCACGACCACGATTTCATCAAGCAACTGTTTGTCTTCTTCAAGTTGCAATTTCATATTGCCAGTAGCAGTTACAGTCTGCGTACGATAACCAACATACGACACCTCGAGTTTCGAGTTCTCAGGCACGTTGTCAATAGTGAAATTACCATCAATGTCCGTAATGGTACCTGTACCAGCACCTTTAACAACGACGCTTGCGCCAATTACAGGTTCGCCCATAGCATCAACAATGGTGCCAGTCACCTTGTTCTGTGCCATGCCATAGACAGAGCATACAGACGCAAAAGCAAGGAAGACAAGGCGATGCATAGAAGTACTGCCTTTCTTCTGGTTAGTCTTTTGTCTTTGTTTCATTTGTCTTTAAATTAGTAAATAATGTATTGAGTATAATTGTTTAGTTTTTGCTTTTTATCAAATAAATATTAAAATGTTATCCTGTCTGAATACAATCTACTTACCTCTGAAACAAAAAAGCACAGATACACAATTAACTAACTTACGTGCTTATATTTAGCAACATGTAAAAAATCCTTGTGCAAAATTAGTAACTTTCCTCGTAATTATAGCGACGGTTTTCCGTCAAAAAACATACGTTTTTCTGTCATCATCAGAAAAAACAGAACAAAAAAATTTGTCACCTTATTTATTTTAACTAAATTTGCAATAGATAACCACACGGAACCATTTTATGTCATGTCACGCAGAATTATATGTCTGATTATTTATTTTACAGTTGCGGTATGTCGATTACATTCCAATGTCTATACCACTGACAGGACCATATGCTCTGCCGATGGTTTATCAAATGATTTTATCACCAGACTGGCTATTGACGGATACGGATATATATGGACTGCAAGCGAGGCGGGGGTAAACCGCATCTCAGGTACCAGTTGCCAGACTTTTCTGATTACAAACTGGCCACCTGAAGGCAACTTCATGTATCTTACGGATAATGTAAAAAGACTTCCCGGACAAATGTCACGCGACATTTTCCGACTGAAGACCACTGCCCTTAAATGGCATCAACCTACGAAAAAAATGTTCATAGGCACAGAGTTCGGAATAATCGTTTACGACCCGCTTATGAATACTGTGCGATTTCTCACATTCAAGGACGGATTGGAATTGGACGGCATAGAAGATATAATCGATGCCAACAGCGGAGTGTGGATTATATTCTCTGGAGGGAAGGTGCAGCAGATGGACTGTCAGACTCTGCGCACTACTACCATAAAACAGAAATACATATACCATACAGCATGCGGAGCCTACGACAATGCAGGCCGTATCTACATAGGTCATTCTCGTGATGGACTGACAGTAATTGATACCAAGACGAAACAGGAACGCCACTTCAGGCATGAGCCAAATAATCCAAACAGTCTGCCTGGTAACAACGTCAGACGCATACTGCGTGACCAAAACAACCGAATATGGGTTGGCACCGATGGCGGTCTGGCACTATTTCATCCCGTCAGCGGTACGTTCACTATAGTAGAAGGCAAGCAACATGACAACGTATATGACATCTGCCAGATGCACGACGGCACGATATGGATAGCTACTGACCAGAGAGGTATTAGGGTGCTTAATCCCGAGCTGATAGACACGCATGGCACGCTGACGTATGACGATACCGAGATACAATCGTCATCAGTAAGCACCCGAGCAGTCACACAAGACATCTACGGCAATGTATGGATAGGCAACCATGGCACAGGAGTAGATTTCATAAGTAGTCGTAAGGCTGAGTTTTCTGTATTTCATGACGGTTTGAAAAATCATGCTATATACTCTACCACACGAGGAAACAATGGTATGCTTTGGACTGCCGGAGCAGACGGATTGTCATTATGGAAAGACAACAGCATAGCTGACACATGGAAGATAGTCAGTAGCGGACGTGGAAGCAGCACATACACACGTTGTATGATACAGACGCACGACGGAACTGTTTGGCTCGGCATTGACGACTGCGGTGTAATGCGTTTCAATCCACAGACGAGACGTTTCACTGGTTTGCCTCTGCCAGGAGGCTTCATGCGCGACATTCACTCACTTTCCGAGGACAGCAACGGTCGGATATGGATAGGTTCGGAGCTGGGTGTATATTCCTATGCAGAAGGAGAAGGCGTGAGAAGGGAAGAAATAATAAACAAGGTCACTGGCAATGCCATTGTAACATCCTTTTTATGGATTAAGAACGACAAACTGCTTCTTACAACCTACGGCCTTGGAGCCTTTGTCATCGATATGAATAGCGGCAAGAGCGTGAGTCTGACAATAGCCGACAGTATTCCTTCACAACGCATAAACAAAGCTGTATCTGACGGTAAAGGCGGGCTATGGCTTGCTACGCACATGGGGCTCGTACACGTTGACAATGCCCTTAAATTACGAGGCATAAAAGTTTACAGTGCTGCACAGGGACTGGCTGACAACTACATCTGTGCCATAGCCACTGATGAAAATGGAAGGGTATGGATGAGTACATTCTCTGGAGTATCATGCCTTGACAGTAAGACAGAGCGCATATACAACTACGATTATCTGGATTTCAAAGAAGCCTGCGGTTTCTATCCCAACGGTATTGCAAATACCGAAAATGGCATATATCTATGCTCAACGGCTGGACTGGTGCATTTTAACCCTATGACAGTAGGACAAAACGAGCATATTTCTGATGTTCAGATATCAGCCTGTGAGGCCTACTCTCCTGATGGTACCAATACAAAGATAATAGGTCTGTCGCCTGACGATGACGGAATTTACCGTACTGACTACAAACAGAATACTATAAGAATTGCATTCTGTGTAAGTAATCAAGCGCAGTGTCCTCACGTAGAGTATTCCTATCTCATGAAAGGTATGGATGACAAGTGGTATTACATCAGCGATGACTACGATGTAGTGTTCCGCGGCCTACCACCTGGCAAATATACTTTCTGCCTGCGTGCGAAACTAAAGAGTCAGGATTGGACTGATGCCACTTGCTGCGAGATTAAGATTGAAATAAAACCACCTTTGTGGCAAACATGGTGGGCTTACACTCTATATGCTTTGACGCTGGCCATGATTACATGGCTTATAGTAAGAACGTATAAGAGCCGACTGAAACTGCGCAACCGTCTTGAACTAAAGCAGAAAGAAAGCCTGCAACAACAACAAGCCAATGAAGAACGACTGCATTTCTTCACTAACATAACCCACGAACTACGCACTCCTCTGACACTTATCCTCGGTCCTCTCGATGATTTGATTGACGACAAGCGCATACCCAACGATAGCAAGCAGCGTGTAGGCATAATCAAGAAAAATGCAGAGACGCTGCATGGCCTCATCAATGAATTACTTGAGTTTCGCAAGACTGAGACGCACAACAGGAGGTTGAGCGTAGCACGCAGCAACATCGGATTATTTATTGAAGAGATATGCATGAACTTCAAAGCTCTATACAATAATCCGCAGGTTGACTTCTCATACTATATATCTGACAATCTGCCCTGTATATACTTTGACTCTGAGGTCATTACAACGATTTTCAACAACTTACTGTCTAATGCAATGAAATATACTGAACGTGGGCGCATCACGGTGTCAGTACATCATGACGAGATTTCCCACAAGATTGTCATTGAAGTGAAAGACACTGGCTATGGCATCAGTCAAAAGGACCTGCCTCACGTATTTGACAGATATTATCAAGCCAGCAATACCCATCAGGCTTCAGGCACGGGAATTGGACTGGCTCTGGTAAAATCCCTTGCAGAACTTCACAAGGCTGACATTCTTGCAGAGAGTACGGAAGGACAGGGAAGCACCTTTACTCTGAGACTAAATATTGATGAAACATATACCGAAGCCTTGCACAAAGAGGATAATGTCTCTACCCTACCCTCCACCCTCCATGATGCTAATACCAGAACAATGAAACGACAAGATGAAATACCAGAGGATGAGACGAAGATGTCACTGCTCGTTGTAGAAGACAATGCCGACATCAGAGAATACATAGCAAGTTCGTTTGAAGAAGATTTCACCATACTGCAGGCAGAAAATGGCGAGGAGGGTTTACGCCTGGCTTTAAATCACATACCTGACATAATAGTAAGCGACATAATGATGCCTCGTATGGATGGCACCGCTATGACTAAAGTTTTGAAGGATGACATACGCACAAGCCATATACCGGTGATTATGCTCACGGCAAAAGTCACTGACAATGACAAGGAAGAAGGCTACCTATGCGGTGCTGACTCCTACCTGACGAAACCATTTACCACAAAGTTACTGGCTGCTCGCATAAAAAACCTGCTCACCGCACGACGCAGGCTTGCCGAGCATATCATCAATTCGTCAGTAACTGGCACCCAAGCGTCTGACAACAGTTTAACGAAACAGGAGGTGCCACAACTTAGTCCTTTGGACAAGCGATTTCCCGAACAGCTAAATAATATAATTGAAGACAACATCAGACAGGAAGAACTAAACCTTGCCTTCATTACTGACAAGATGGCTATGAGCCACAGTACTTTCTACCGCAAAGTGAAAGCTCTTACTGGACTTACTGCCAAGGAATACATACGCAAATTCAGACTGCGCTATAGCCGGCAGCTGATAGAGAGTGGCGAATACAATGTCAGCGAAGCAGCCATGATGGCAGGTTTCAACCACATGGCTCACTTCCGGCAGACGTTTAAGAATGAGTTTGGTCTGCTGCCGTCTGAGGTAGCTCGTCGTCGTTAGATAGCGACTGCATGTTTTCAGGTATCTGCTTTGTCGGGGTGACGCCAAATTTCCGCAGTGTTTCCAATCTCTTAGAGAGGTTGCCGCGTCCTTCTCGCAACTGCAACATTCCCGTGTCATAGGTTGAGCGTGCAGTATTTAATTGATTACCCAATTTCACATATTGCTCTGCAAAGATACAGTATTTGTCATACAAATCACCTGCAGCCTTGAGTATCTCACGGTTGTTGCGCTCTTGGCGAGTATTCTGCCAAGTCATAAACATCAGTCTTAGCACTACCATCAGGTTAGTGGGATTTATAATCAGCACTCCTTTTTGATAAGCCTTAGAACCGAGTTGCGGGTCTTTGTTCATGGCCAGAATATAGCTTCCCTCATTTGGCACAAACATCAACACCATGGGTATGGCGCGCTCCACCTCCTTATCATATTTCATGTCAGAGAGTTCCACAACGTGTTGCCATATAGAGTCATAATTTGCCTTTATGGCAGCTGTGCGCTCTTCGTCATTCTCAGCCCCCACATAGTCCGTATAAGCTGTAAGCGACACCTTGGAATCAATAATAATACGCGACCCGTCAGCCCCTTTCACTATCACGTCAGGACGCACATTGGCTCCAGTAGCAGTCTTCACGTTCTCCTGTACGAAATATTCCTCGCCACGACGCAATCCGCTGTCGCGCAGTATATTCTCCAACACCAGTTCTCCCCAGTCGCCCTGCACCTTACCACGGTTTTTCAGTGCTTCCGCAAGGCTTTGCGTGGTTTTGTCGCGCTCTTTGTCGTGTTCAAACACGGCCTTAATGCTTGCTTCCAATGCTGAAGTATTTTTCGATTGCTCAAGTTTGTTGTCATCCACAAGCCTATGCAATTCCTCAAGTTGTTTTTTCAGTGGGTCCACTATCTGCGACATCTGCTGCGTATTCGTTTGCTTCAGCGTCTCCATACGCTCTTCTGCCTCGCGTCTGAGCGCTTCCATGCGTTCGTCCGACTCTTGTTTTAGTCGTTCCATGCGCTCATGCGCCTCATGCTTCAAGGTCTCGGAGCGCTCAGCCATCTCTCGCTCAAACTGTGCTCGCATCTGCTCACGGGCAAGCCTCAGCTCCGTATCAAATTTCTCTTGTCGCTCTCTCTCATCCTTTGCCGCCTGTTCCTGCGCAGCCTTGAGCAACCCTTGTGTAGTTTCAAGACTTGCTTTCAATGCTGTATTCTCATTTATCAATATATCCTTACGCGATTTCTCATCATCACGCTCGCGCTTCGTTTCCCGCAGGTCGCTCTCTGAGCGGTTGCGCAGTTCCTCCATCTGCGCCTGTACATTCTGCTTATACTCCTCCTGCGCATGCTCTGCAGCTGCCTTATATTCTGCAAAAGCACGTGCAGCCTCTGTGCGCAGTTCCGACATACGGTGCTCTGCCTCCGTGCGCTGTTCCTTCATGCGTTGCTCATGCTCGGTCTTCATAACCACGAGCTGATGCTCCCCTTCTGCCTTCAGAGCATTCAACCTACTGTTGCCCTCATTCCTTGCATTATTCACCCTACGCTCCGCAAACACAGCATACGCTATAGCCACAGCTATTACTACGAGAATTATTGTCAGTTCCATTTGTTATATTATGGTTTTCTTATGTTTTCAACGCAAAGTTACGAAACTTTTCCCACTTCTCCAAATCCTGCACTGTTTTTTCTTCATACGTCAGTCACCAAAGTATTCCTATGCAATTGCTACCTGATTACATGCTAATCGCTATCTGATTACACGGTAATAGCTACCTGATTACATGGTAAAAGCAATGAGATTACACAACAGAGGCACAGGAGAAACCTGGAAAGCATTTGGAGATATTGTTTTTTTTTTGTAATTTTGCATGTAATTCTCCAATGTGAGAGATAAAAAATATAGATACGAACCCAAACAACTCTTCAACAAAGATGAAAAAATATACTTTACGTAAGGAAAATCGTGATGCCGTAATATTACTCATTCTGGTGATTGTTGTCATCGTGGTAATAACACCTTTTGTATTACGAGAAAAAGACAATACGGAAGAAGCTCTAAGTCCTGCCAAAACAAATAGGTATTATGCCCAGCCTGGCAAGAATGATGGTAGCAGACCTGCGGATGCAGATTGCGAGTTGTTTGACTTTGACCCCAACACTGCCGACAGCACCACGCTGCTGCGTCTCGGACTACAGCCATGGCAAGTGCGCAACATATATAAGTACCGCAGCATGGGCGGACGTTATCACAAGAAGGAGGATTTTGCAAGACTATACGGACTGACGCTTGAGAAATACCGCCAACTGGAGCCATATATCAAGATTAAAGCCGACGTGATGGCGGCTGACGTGATAAAGTCTGAGGACAAATACGCATACACTGCGCATAACAGAGAAGAGAATGTGGGCAATGCAAGAACGACTGACAATCACGAATACCAGAAGCTACGTCCTGGTCAGACAGTGGACATCAATACCGCTGACACCACGGAACTGAAGAAGATACCGGGCATAGGTTCTTATTTTGCACAGCGCATCGTTGACTTACGCAAGAGAAGGCAAGCATTCGTATCACCGGAAGAATTACTACAGGGCATCAGAAACTTCCCCGAAACCGCCATAGCGTATATGACAGCATCGCAGAATTTCGCCCAGATACACATAAACAGGATAGAACAGAAAGAGTTGTCGCGCCATCCGTTGATAAACTACACGCAGGCACGCGACATAATGACACTGCGCCGAACGACGGGAAAGATACGCAGCATCAACGATATGTCTATGATTGCCTCGTTTACAGAAGAGCAGTTGAAAAGACTGTCTAAATTCATTATTTTCGATTAAAACACACGATGTCAGGAATTTACATACACATACCATTCTGCAAGAGCCGTTGCATATACTGCGATTTCTATTCCACAACGGGCAGGGAGGATATACAAGACAGATACGTAGATGCCTTACTAAAGGAGAGGAAACTACGCAGCAACTTCCTAAACGACAAAGGGATAGAGACACTATATATAGGTGGTGGCACTCCGTCAGTACTCTCACCGCAGAATATCATGCGATTAAGCAGTTTAGTAAGTGGGGAAGACATAAAGGAATACACCGTGGAGTGTAACCCTGACGATGTTACACCTGAATTTGCCTCAACGCTGAAGCAGGCAGGCGTATCGCGGGTATCACTGGGAATACAGACTTTTTCAGATAATAGGCTTTCCTTCATCAACCGCAGACACAACGCTCGACAAGCATACGATGCCGTAGAAACAATGCGTATGGCTGGGATAGAAAACATCAGCATTGACCTGATGTTTGGTTTCCCGGAAGAAACACTCACAGAATGGCGAGATGACCTGAACGCTGCTGTCAGTCTTGGAGTAAACCATATATCAGCCTACTCTCTGATGTATGAGGAAGGCACACCTATCCATCGGTTGCTTACACAAGGAAAAATCAAGGAACTGGATGAGGAGCTTTGCCTAAGCATGTATGACTCGCTAATTGACAAACTGACAATGGCAGGATATGAGCACTACGAAATAAGTAATTTTGCAAAGCCAGGGTTTCGCTCCATACACAATTCCAACTACTGGAATGGAACAGAGTATTTAGGACTGGGAGCAGCAGCCCATTCATACAACACCACAACGCGACAGTGGAACGTAAACGACATAATGGGATATATTACCAGTATAGAACAAGGCACCATGTCAATAGAGACGGAAACGATTGACGACGACACGAGATACAACGACATGATAACCACAGCCTTGCGCAGATGCGAGGGTATTCGACTGGATGCTCTTTCTGACAAGCACAGGCAATATCTGCTCGACAACGCAAAGAGCGGCATCAATGCCGGGCTTTTGAGATTACGTAACGGGAGCATTGCGCTGACCCGAAAGGGGTTATACGTAAACAACGAAGTAATGTCTGAATTGATTTGGATATGAAACAAAAAAGTCCGCATATTACCGAAGTACCTCAGTAATATGCGGACGCATACTATTTATCTGTTTATCAATTACGCTATCTTGTGCGAACCCCGTCCAATCACTACATCATACACCTTGGGTTCGTGGCCATACTTAGCATTGAATTTCTGCTTTGCGGTTGCAATAAAGTTATCATACAATTCATCCTTCACAAGATTGATTGTGCATCCGCCGAAGCCGCCGCCCATTATACGCGAACCCGTAACGCCACATTCCTTGGCAATATCGTTGAGGTAATCGAGTTCTTCACAGCTGACTTCATAATCCTTGGAAAGCCCCTGATGGGTAGCATACATGAGTTCGCCTACCTTTTCGTAGTCACCGGCAACGAGAGCTTCGCACACGCCAAGCACGCGGTCTTTCTCTCCGAGTACGAACGTTGCACGCTGAATGTCCTCTGCACTGACCTCTGACTTCACGTCATCAAGGTCCTGCCAAGTACAGTCGCGCAGGGTCTCAATGTTACGACTGGGGTTCTTTGCAGCAACGGCCTTAGCCACACGCTCGCATGAGTTGCGACGGTCATTGTATGGAGAACCTGCCAATTCGTGTTTCACGCATGAATTGAGTAATACCAGTTTATATCCTTCTGGCTTGAATGGGAAATACTCAAACTCACGACTGTTGCAGTCAAGACGCATCAGTTTACCTTCCTCACCAAATACGCTTGCAAACTGGTCCATGATGCCACAGTTGCAACCGATATACTTATGCTCAGTAGCCTGACCTGCGAGCACGATGTCCCACTTGCTTATCTTGTTATCAGCAAAAAGATCGTTAAGGGCACATCCAAAACAGCTCTCCATCGCAGCACTTGATGACATACCTGCTCCGAGCGGTACATCACCTGCGAAGGCGATATTAAAGCCCTTTACGTCAACTCCGAGCAAACGAAATTCCTGTACCATGCCGTAAATGAAACGAGCCCACGTAGCTTTCGGACCGTCAGGGTCATCAACGGCAAACTCTACACGGTCTTTTAAATCGATAGAGTAAGCCATGACTTTATTAGTTCCGTTAGGACGCACCTCGGCCATAACGCCCTGAGTCACGGCTCCTGGGAATACGAAACCACCGTTATAGTCAGTGTGTTCACCTATAAGATTTATGCGTCCTGGAGAGAAATAGATATTACCTGTCTGTCCATCAAAATGTTTGATAAAACGACTTCTTACAAATTCGATTTCCATAGTTTTATTGTTTAAGAGTTATGTATATTAAATGTCTGCCATATAGCTTCCTTAGGTAAGGGAGCCTCTACGGTAATCATCTGCTTTGAGACGGGATGGATGAATTCCAACTTACGCGCCAACAACGATATACTACCATCGGGATTACTTCGCTCTGCACCGTATTTCAAGTCACCTTTTATCGGACAACCCATTTTGGAAAGCTGACATCGTATCTGATGATGTCGCCCTGTCAACAATTCCACTTCGATAAGAGTGTAACGGTCTGTTGCACCTATCACCTTATAGTTAAGCACTGCTTTCTTAGCATTAGGACGTTCGTTATCGTAAGCATACGATTTATTCTGCTTCTCATTACGTACAAGCCAATGCGTAAGGGTGCCTTCCTCCTGAGCAGGGCGTTTTTTTGTCAAGGCCCAGTATGTCTTGCGTACTTCGTCATGCTTTGCAAACATAGCATTCAGACGCGACAATGCCTTGGATGTCTTGGCAAATACCACAACACCACTTACCGGACGGTCAAGACGGTGCACTACTCCAAGATAGACATTGCCAGGCTTGTTATGATGTAGCTTTATCCAGTCCTTAACAATTTCAGAAAGAGGGACATCGCCGGTTTTGTCACCCTGCACGATCTCCCCACTTTCCTTATTTACTATTATTATGTGATTGTCTTCGTAAAGTACGGTCATGACTTACATGTTCATTCCACCGTCAATCTGTATCACCTGACCACTTACGTAACTTGACATATCAGAAGCAAGGAACAAGCATACGTTTGCTATATCCTCTACCTGACCACCACGACGCAATGGTATCTTCTTCATCCACTCCGCACGTATTTCCTCAGGCAACTGTGCTGTCATCGCTGTCTCGATAAATCCAGGTGCCACAGCATTTGCACGAATACCCTTAGGACCAAGCTCCTGAGCAATAGACTTTGCCAAACCAATCATGCCAGCCTTAGAAGCAGAGTAGTTACACTGACCAGCGTTGCCATGTACACCTACAACTGACGACATATTTATGATTGAACCACCACGCTGACGAAGCATGATAGGAGCACAAGCATGTATGAAGTTAAAGGCTGACTTCAGGTTTACGTTCAATACCGCATCCCACTGCTGCTCACTCATGCGAAGCATCAGACCGTCCTTTGTAATACCTGCATTATTTACCAAGACATCAATAGAACCGAAATCGTCCTTAATCTGCTTAACTACCTTGTCTGTCTCTTCAAAGTCAGCGGCATTACCTGCATAAGCCTTACATGTTACTCCTAGTGCTTCTATCTCCTTGCGAGTAGCCTCAAGGCCTGCAGCCATATCATCATTAAGTACAAGATCTGTAAATGCAATGTTTGCTCCCTCCTGAGCAAACTTCATGGCAACAGCCTTACCAATACCGCGTGCAGCACCTGTGATAAGTGCTGTCTTTCCTGTTAATAATCCCATTTTTATTATTTATTCCGTTAAAATTATTATTACAATTTAATTAAAGTCTCATGTTTATAGTCCACCTTTACGCAATGCGCCATATACGAACTTTGCCACAAGTGGCCTACTTGTATCATCAGTTAATCCATGACCTAATCGACCGTAAATATATGGTACTTCTAAGCCTTTTATACAATAATGAGTGATATCAGCGATAATTTCTATATTCTCAATATCAAACTCTCCCACTTCATTACCTTCTGAATAGACCTTACGAAATATGGCTATTTCATCTGCATCAAACTTCTTGCGTACCTTCTCCACCATCCAGATGTTTCTGAAGAACTCAGCTCTTAAGTTACCATTTCTGACTACCGTTTCGCGTATCTGAGAGAGATGCGTGTATATCAATTCAACAATTTTTTCCTGAGGACGCATCTTCATCGCTGCCACTTCATCAAGTTTGTCTGACAAGCGTTCCAACTCACTTTCTATAACAGCTGAGTATATGTCCTCTTTCCTATTGAAATATGTATATAGTGTACGTCTTCCTTTTCCTGAAGCCGTAGCTATATCATTCATCGTCGTCCCTTCTAATCCGTTCTTTGCAAACAATTGTCGGGCAACGTCCACCAGCGTTTGTCTTGTTTTTGATATTGACATCGAAAATAATCATCTAATAGTTAACTGATATTCAATCCGTTTGTTTTGCACACGCATTGTTATATGTGCAAATTTAATTATTTTCTTTGAAATAGCCAAGTTTTTTTACAATAATTAACCTTATTCATTCATTCCCATAAGGAATTCCATATGATTACGCGAACGTTTCATAACGTTCGTTATCGTCGTCATAGCCTCCTGAGCATTCATATCTGCTATATTCACTCGGAGTACACCCATCTTCTCTGCAATGAAGCTGTCAAGCAGCAGATCATCACGTCGTGTACTTGACTGGATAAGATTAACGGCAGGGAATATACGTTTATTTGCCAACTGTCTGTCAAGTTGTAACTCAGAGTTACCCGTGCCCTTGAACTCCTCGAATATTACTTCATCCATCTTTGACCCTGTATCAGTAAGTGCAGTTGCTATTATCGTAAGCGACCCACCACCCTCTATATTACGAGCAGCGCCGAAGAACCTCTTCGGTTTCTGCAGTGCATTTGCATCCACACCACCAGTAAGGACTTTTCCACTCGCTGGTGCCACCGTGTTATATGCGCGAGCCAAACGTGTTATCGAATCAAGGAATATCACTACATCATGACCACATTCCACAAGACGTTTTGCCTTTTCAAGCACAAGACCTGCTATCTTGACATGTCTGTCTGCAGGTTCGTCAAACGTAGATGCTATCACTTCTGCATTTACGGTACGTGCCATATCTGTTACTTCCTCTGGTCGCTCGTCAATCAACAACATCATGATATAAGCTTCGGGATGATTTGCTGCAATAGCATTCGCTATATCCTTCATAAGCATAGTCTTACCCGTCTTTGGCTGTGCAACTATCAACGAACGCTGTCCCTTACCTATAGGAGAAAACAAATCAACGATACGCGTAGAAAGATTAGTCGTCTGAGGGTCGCCACACAAATTAAAACGTTCCTCAGGAAATAGCGGTGTCAGATTTTCAAATGAGATACGGTCTCTGACATCTATAGGAGAACGACCATTAACCTTTACGATGGAACTCATTGTAAAATATTTCTCCCCCGTATGTGGCGGACGTATCTTACATTCAACGACATCGCCTGTCTTCAGAGAATATTGCCTTATCTGTTGTACGGTCAGATGCACATCGTCGGGTGAAGAAAGATAGTTATAGTCACTTGACCTCAAAAAGCCATAACCATCAGGCATAATTTCAAGCAAACCTATAGCAGAAACGATATCATTAAAATTAAATGTTATACTGTCATTATCTTCTTTTTCTTCTGAAATTGCATCTACATCGTCTAACTGCTGAGACTGCGGATTATCAAACATATCATAATAAGGTATAGCAGAATTATCCTCCACAGGAATATCGTTTACAATAATAAAATCCGTTCCATCACCTGGGTCGCCTTCCCATACACCTTCATTATGCGTAGCATTTACCTTATTCTGCAGTTGTTTCAACAAGTCTGACTTTTCACTTTCATCATCGTCATTAGCAGCAAAGGTTTCTTCTGGCACAACATTATCTATTGCATTCTCTTGAACACCGAATTCATCAAAATTCAGTTCCTGCTGCGTTGCAGTTTTACTTTCTTTCTCTCCCATTACAGGCTGTGCAACGATACTTTCGTCTCCTTCTCCCCTTTCTTCTACCTGCACATCCTGCGATTTCATAGCCAATGCGGCAGCAGCGGCAGCAGCGGCAGCCATTATTTCCTCTTTAGTCTTACGACCACGTTTACGTTTCACTACTGGTTCCGTAGTTTCAGAACTGTCTTCCGCAGTTTCAGTGGTGTCTTCCGTAGTTTCTACTTTATCATTAACCGTGTCTGCAGCAGATTTCTTAGCTATGGCAACCTTTTGTGGCTTCTCATCTTCAGTATCAACTACTGCTTTTTCATCTTGAGGTTCTACTGCATTTGCACTCTGCATAGCAGCCTCTTCAGCCTCTTTCTCTGCCTTTGTCTTACGGGTACGACGTTTCTTAGGTTGATCCAGGTTTTCGCCTTTTTCACCCGTCACGCTATATACATGATCCGATGCATCTTTCTTAGATATACGTGTTCTTTTCTTCTGTGGCTCTGCAACTGCATTTTCCGCCATCAGTTCTTCATTATTTTCCATAAAATAATATTTGTGGTAATAGTGTTTCACCGCACATACGCAGATAACGTATAACACCTCGGGAAACACCTTATGATAAATTTCATTTGCAAAGTTAATACATTTTTTTCTTTCAGCAATACAATGAGGCTTTACATATCTTTATTTTAAAGTTATTTAACCAAAGTTTTATATCTATTTTTGCAAAATTGCGGAAATAATCGTAACTTTGCAGTTTGAATGACACATAATGTTGTTTATCCTTATCAATGGCAAAACGTAAATCAAACAAGAAAGCTTCAACTGTGACCTACAAAAAAGCGATAGGTCTTGATTCCCTTATCGCAAATGAGAAAACGAACTTCTCTGTTGGTTTCACTATTTTGGTGCTGGCTATATTTATAATAATCTGTTTTTGTTCTTACTTCAACACTGCTGCTGATGACCAGAGTTTGGTAATGCATCCGCTTTCTGGCGATTTAACGAACAAAAGCCGTGAGTTCCACAACTATTGTGGTTCATACGGAGCATACCTGTCAAGTTTCTTCATTTACACTTGTTTCGGCTTCCCCGCATTTATGATACCTATATTCCTATTATGTTGCGCAATGAGCTTAATGGGGATATATCGTCTGAACCTATGGAAGTGGTTCTTTTCGACCATGTTGGTAATGATATGGTGCAGCGTTGCATTTGCAAAATTTCTTGCCCCATTACTTCCTGATCTTGTATTCAATGCAGGTGGTGGTCATGGTTCATTCATTTGCCAATCATTAGAGAACATGATTGGTCCTCCTGGTCTCACAGCTATTCTCGGTCTTACAGCTGTATTTTTTCTAACATTCCTATCGTATGACACCATAATAATCATACGCAAGTTGCTTGACCCTATAGGTTATCTTACGGGCAAGGTGAAGATTTCTTTTTCCAATGTCAGCGATGACGGTAAAGTGATGCAGCCCGACCAGTCAGCAAACCTTAAGCCGGAAGACAACCTCGTATCTGTAGAACTCTCTGTTCCTGAGCAAGAGTTTGTCACAAACAGTGGCGAACAGACCACAGAAACACCTGCCGCAACCACACCTGTCACAAACTCTGAAAACACTGAATCAGAGGGTGAAGGAGAGATAGACCTTGAAATAGAACAAGGAATTAAAGAAGAAAGTGCAGGAGGAAGCACTATGGCAGATAACCACATTTCGTCTCCTTATGATCCCAAAGCTACGCTGTCTCACTACCAATATCCTACATTGGGGCTGTTACGCAAGTCTGAGAACGACAACGTGTCTATAGACATGGAGGAACAGACTGCCAACAAGAACCGAATTGTCGAGGTGCTTGGCAATTTCGGTGTACAGGTTTCAAGCATAAAGGCAACAGTAGGACCTACGATTACTCTATATGAGATAACACTTGCCCCTGGAATAAAGATAAGCAAAGTCCGCTCACTTGAAGACGATATCGCACTATCACTGGCCGCACTTGGTATTCGAATCATTGCTCCTATACCAGGCAAGGGTACTATCGGCATAGAAGTACCGAATGCCAATCCTCAGATAGTCAGTATGGAATCCATCCTCAACTCAAAGAAATTCAAGGAGTCGAAGATGGCTCTGCCACTTGCCTTGGGTAAGACTATCTCCAACGAAATATATATGGTTGACTTAGCCAAGATACCACATTTGCTTGTGGCTGGTGCAACAGGTCAAGGTAAGTCTGTTGGACTTAATGCCATTATAACCTCCCTATTATATAAGAAGCATCCGGCAGAACTGAAATTCGTGCTTGTAGATCCAAAGATGGTTGAGTTCTCCATATACAAGCCTTTAATCAATCACTTCCTCGCACAGATACCGCCAGAGAGTGATGCTGATGAACCCATCATCACTGATGTAACTAAGGTTGTAAAGACTCTTACGTCTGTATGTCAAGAGATGGACGACCGTTATAACCTATTGAAATTTGCCAACGTGCGCAAACTTGAGGAATATAATGAAAAATTCATCAATCATCAACTAAATCCTGAGAATGGACACCGTTACTTACCATATATAGTAGTGATAATTGACGAGTATGGTGACCTTATAATGACAGCAGGCAAGGAAATCGAAACACCTATAGCACGTATCGCACAGAAGGCACGTGCCGTAGGCATACACATGATTATTGCCACACAGCGACCTACCACCAATATTATCACTGGTACCATAAAAGCAAACTTCCCAGGACGTATGGCTTTCAAGGTAATGTCGCAGATTGATTCCCGAACTATACTTGATGGTAGTGGTGCCAACCAGCTCGTGGGCAAAGGCGACATGCTCATCCTTGACAAAGGAACGCCTGTGCGCGTACAATGTGCCTTTGTTGACACTCCTGAGGTTATAGCAATAAACGAATTTATAGCCAAGCAACAAGGTTATGATGGACCTTTTGAATTGCCAGAACCTATAACTGAAGACGCTGGAGGCTCTGGTAGCAGCGAAGGTCTTGATAATCTCGATGCCCTTTTCTCTGAAGCGGCACGCCTTATGGTATCTACACAGCAGGGTTCGACATCACTAATACAGCGTAAATTCTCCATCGGCTACAACCGCGCAGGAAAACTTATGGACCAATTGGAGAAAGCCAAAATAGTAGGTCCACCACGAGGCTCAAAACCACGCGACGTACTCATACAAGACGAGAACACATTGCAGTCTTTACTAAACACCTTGGGTACAGTATAATTATCTGATACACTCATATTTTTTATACAAAACATTTTTTTCATGAAAAAGTTATTATCATTTATTATATTCATATTTACGACACTGACCACATTTGCAGGCAACGCAGCAGAAGCACGCCGAGCTCTTGACAAAGCAGCAGCCAAAGTCAGTATAAAATCTGGAGCTACAGCAAACTTCAGCATAACAGGCTCAAAGATTGGAACACAAAGTGGAACCATAGCCATAAAGGGCAATAAATTCTGTGCACGCACAGGCAATGCCACTATATGGTATAACGGTAAAACGCAATGGATGTACAACAAGAAGAATGACGAAGTACACGTTTCCACGCCTACCTCAGCACAACAACACCAGATGAACCCTTACACATTCCTTTCTTTATACAAGTCGGGATATGCCATGTCACTTACGAACGTTGCCAGCGGACAGCAGATACACCTGACCGGCAAAGGGAAATCTATCAGCGAAATGTACATACTTCTTGACAAGTCATACACCATCAAACAGGTGAAGATGAAACAAAGAAACGGTTGGGTAACTATCAACATTACCAACTTCAAGGCTTCAAGTCTTGCCGACTCTTCTTTTTCTTTCAATGCCAAGGAGCACCCTAAAGCAGAAATCATCGACCTTAGATAATCAAGAATTCACGAGATTGCAACCATTCAAAGTACACATACTCGGGTGTGGCTCTGCCCTACCCTCAAAGCGTCACAGTCTATCATCACAAGTAGTAGAAATACGCGGTAAGATGTTTATGATTGACTGTGGCGAGGGTACCCAAGCCCAAGTCAGACGCTCACGCATAAATTTCTCCAAGATTTATGCTGTTTTCATCTCCCACCTGCATGGCGACCACGTATTAGGTCTTGTAGGCATGATAAGCACCTTTGGCCTACAGGGGCGCACTGCGCCTCTCCATGTCTATGCTCCAGAAGCATACGAGCAATTATTCAAAATGGAGATGCAGATGTTTTGCTCCAACCTTGACTACGAAATCATCTTTCACCCCATTGACACACGCATACGCAAGGTTGTATATGAAGACCGTTCTCTCACCATTGAGACCATACCCCTACACCATCGTATGCCGTGTGCCGGCTATTTATTTAAGGAGAAACAAGGCGAGCGCCATATCAACCCCGAGATGTTACGCTTCTACGATGTACCGCGCTCACAGATAAACAATCTACACTTAGGCATGGATTGGATATCCCCCTCTGGCGAAATCATTCCCAATGACCGCCTCACCACTCCGCCAGACCCCGTACGCTCGTATGCTTACTGTTCTGACACACGCTACATACCCGCCCTTGGTCAGCAACTCAAGGGAGTAACTACGCTGTATCACGAAGCCACATACTGCGAAGACATGAAGGACAATGCAATTAAATACCTTCATTCCACCGCCCGAGAAGCAGCCCTTACAGCCAAAGCCGCTGAAGCGAAACAGTTACTGATAGGACATTACAGCCAACGCTATAATGATGAAACACCTTTATTAAATGAAGCTAAAACTGTTTTTGAAAACACAATACTGACAAACGAGCAACTCACATTTGACATTTAGCATAAATAGGTGTGCACAAGGTGGGTTCTATAATTACCACCATAATTATTTTATAATGTTTGTATTGCATGATAACGTCGGTCCTGTGCATGATATTAGGACATGTAGTGACTTCTACTTAATCATTAGCAGGTGCTGAAGATGCATTATCAGATGATGCAAGGATTATATAAATAATTATGTACAGCTACATTACATATTATATTTAAGACACATAAAAAAGGGCTCCGCTGAGCCCCAATCTTTGTTAACCTTAAATCTAATACTATGAAAAACACAATGCAAAGTTACAATATTTTCTAACCGTATGCAACTTTTCATTGTGTTTTTTGTGTGCGCGCACATGATTTTTTGATAAAAATCAAGCAGACAAAAATATCTTCGTACAATTATTGTATAAATTTTTCTTAGCCTTTATACTTCTCAGCTTGCTGTGCGATAAGCTCTTTATCATCAAAATAGTTGATCTGCATGGCCTTTTTCACCTCTTCAAGCGTACGTATGCCACGCTCACGAGCGACTTGAGTTCCTTTCTTCAGTATGTCATACACTTCTGGAATACGCTGTTCCCAGTAGGCTCTACGCTCACGAATTGGTTCGAAACGAGAATTAAGCACATTATATAGGAACTTCTTGCAAGTACCGTCGCCCAGACCGCCACGGGTATAGTGTGCTTTCATCTCATCCAAATTCTTATAATCAGGCAAGAACTGAGCGAAGTCATCATCTGTGCAGAATGCATCGAGATAAGTAAACACGGTATTTCCTTCAAGATGCCCAGGATCTTCTATTTGCAGATGCTGCGGGTCAGTGAACATAGAGTTCACTTTCTTTTTCAATTCCTTAGCCGTATCTGAGAGATAGATGCAGTTACCAAGCGACTTCGACATTTTCGCCTTGCCATCAGTGCCTGGCAGACGTAGGCAGGCAGCATTGTCAGGCAGAAGTATCTGAGGCTCAATAAGCACATCACCACCATATATATGGTTGAAGCGTCGAACAATCTCATTTGTAAGTTCGAGCATTGGCTTCTGATCCTCACCCACTGGCACCGTAGTAGCTTTGAAAAGAGTAATATCTGCTGCCTGTGAAATCGGATAACAGAAGAAACCTGTCGGTGTGCCTCCTTCAAACTTACGCATCTCAAGCTCCGTCTTCACCGTAGGGTTACGCTGCAGGCGCTGTACGCTTACAAGATTCATATAGTAGAACGACAATTCCGTAAGTTCTGGTACAGCAGACTGAACAAAGATGTTTGATTTCTCTGGGTCGATGCCCACCGAGAGGTAATCGAGTGCTACCTCTATGATATTCTGGCGTACCTTCTCAGGATTTGCAAAATTATCAGTCAAAGCCTGTGCATCGGCTATCATGATGAATATCTTGTCAAACTCACCCGAGTTCTGAAGTTCAACACGACGACGCAACGATCCCACGTAGTGTCCAATATGCAGACGCCCCGTAGGACGGTCGCCAGTAAGTATTACTTTTTCCATTTATGTTTGCTCTTTTGTTGTTATTTGCTATTGAAATGCAAAATTACAAAAAAAAAACGAGATAACATGAAAAATAGAATGATTTTGCAGAAATAATTTTGCAGTATGAAATAGTTTTATTATTTTTGCAAAGAATTAGAAAACTCACGAAGGCAATGGCACTGAATACAGACAAAGACCTTAAGGCTTATTATTCGATAAAGGAAGTGGCCGACATGTTCGGACTGACTGCATCTACGTTGCGTTACTGGGAGAAGGAGTTTCCGCACCTTAAGCCCCAGACTACCGGTAACAACGTCAGGCAATACACAAAGGCCGACGTAGAGGAGTTGCGCCTTATTCACAATCTGGTAAAGGTACGTGGTTTCAAGCTTGCTGCTGCCCGAAAGATGATACATGCCAACCGCAATGGCGTAGATAAGAGTGCCACAATACTTGAAAAACTCAACACGGTTAAGCAGCAGCTTGAGGAACTGAAAACCGCACTCAACACGATACGATAACGAACGTTCTAAACTCATAAATTTAAATTTTATATAGATAATGTATAGCGATCCTAAAGACTGTCTGTATTGCACAAACAATCAGACCCAGAAAGACCTCATGATAGAGATCTGCCATCTGCGAGTATCACGTCTTTTCCTATTCAAGGAGCAGACTTACCACGGCCGTTGCCTCGTAGCATACGATCGTCACGTAAACGATCTCAACGAGCTTAACGACCAACAGCGCAACGACTTCATGGCTGATGTGGCTCAGGCTACACGTGCAATGCAACGCGCATTTAATCCTGAGAAGATAAACTACGGAGCATTCTCCGACACTCTGTCTCACCTGCACTTCCATCTCGCCCCAAAGTATGTGGGCGGTCCTGACTACCCAGGCCTGTTCCGCATGAACCCAGGCGAGGTATATCTCAGCGATGAAGAGTACAAGGAGATGATAGAGAAAATTAAAGCCAATCTGTAAATGAGGCAATTGTATCACAGCGCATTGGCTTGTATGGTACTTGTTTGCTCCTGCGAAAAGGTGGACTTCTCACTGGTAAACCAAGAAAAGGCCTCGTCAACAAACGAGACAACCGCAAGTCAACAGCAGACCACTGGCAAGACTTTGAGTGATGAGCATATCATCCTGCTGGCAGATACAACAGACGAAGATAAGGTGGAAATCATGTATGTGTCACTCGTAGAGTGGCACAACATGGGTTCCTCCTTCTCAACTACGGGCGAACAGGCCATTGCTGACATTGCAGCCTCGTATGCTGAAGGCGATATTACAGGCTGGAGAGTACCGTCATACGATGATGCAATACGCATAAAAGCCCATTATGACGCACATACGGACTTGTTTAATGAATTGTCCGAGCGATTAGACCACGCTGGAGCAGCGCCAATCTACGTCACGACATACGACAACAAAACATACAGATACCTATGTGCAGGGGGCGACTCCACTTTCTCTTTCCGCACGGGCTATGCCACGCTGAAAGCTGGAGCAACGGTAAAGTACAACCTGAGATTAGTAAAAGACACATCATTATACATCATCCCCGAAAAGATTAACTTTGATTACTGACAACACGAAACCATATCCGCTACTGTTTCGTCCGAACCTACACGTCATTGTATGGGGCGGACACAAGTTACAATCCTACAAGGGGTTGCCCGAAACCAACGACCCTATAGGCGAGAGTTGGGAGGTTTCTGCCGTTGAGAGCAGTCCGTGTACCGTAGCTAACGGTTCCTTGGCTGGCGAAAATCTGATAAGTGTGGTTGATAAATGGGGAGCAGACTTGCTGGGCAGAGCCGTATATAAACAATACAGTGGAAAACTACCTCTGCTTGTAAAGTTTATTGACGCGCAGAAAGACCTGAGCATACAAGTACACCCCAACGATAAACTGGCTGCCGAAAGGCATGGGAAGTTCGGTAAGACTGAGATGTGGTATATTATCGATGCCGAGCCGGGAGCAGCACTATATGCAGGCTTCAAGCAGGAGATAAGCAAGGAAGAATATCGCAGGCGCGTAGAAGACGGCACAATATGCGACGTTCTGGCACGTCACGAGGTACACGCCGGAGATGTGTTTTACATACCTGCCGGACGAGTACACGCCATCTGTGGCGGCATACTGCTTGCAGAAGTGCAGCAGTCAAGTGATGTGACATACCGCATATTCGATTACAACCGCCCAGGACTCGACGGCAAGCCACGCCAGCTCCACACCGAACTGGCACAGGATGCCATAGACTTCAACGTAGCCAAGGATTACCGCACGCATTATGGCAACACGCTAGAGACAGCCGCACAGGTGATTGATACTCCATATTTCGACGTGCGAGTGATGGACATTACGGAGCGTTTCCATCGCAATTTGGTGAAGTATGACTCTTTTGTCATATCTATGTGCATCAAGGGACGATGCCGCATCATACTTAACGGCTACACAGGAGAAGAACGAGAGATTGAAGTGGCAGAAGGCAACTCATGCCTTATACCTGCAGCGATTGCTGACTATGACATCGTACCGCTCGTGCGCGGCACGCGAGTGCTTGAGACTCACATTGACAAAAAAAACCGCTCTCTAATGAGGAAGATACTGAGATTCATCAAACTGAGCAAGAAATAAGATCAAGGTAAGTTCTATTACTATGAAGAAACTGGTTATTTTACTGGCATCGGTGCTAACGCTGGCATCATGCGGAACAACAGGCAGCGGAGCACTGACAGGTGCTTCATTTGGAGGAGTGATTGGCTCTGCTATCGGTGGCATAATCGGAGGGCCGCGAGGCAGTGACATAGGTACGCTGATTGGCATGGGCACCGGTGCTGCCGTGGGAGGTGCCGCAGCTTCTGCTGCCACCAAGAGCAGTAATGCGGGAACATACGACAACTACGATGATGCTGTGTATTATGACCCCACAGCCAACAGCAGCACACAGAGTTCTTCGATAGAATATCCTACGCAAGACGGTGATTACGCACAAGCCATTCAGATAACCAACGCACGCTTCTGCAATAGCGACAATACCGTACACATAGCCAAGGGCGAGACTACAAAGATTGTATTCGAAATCCACAACCTCACCAACGAGATACAGATGAACCTCGTACCCTCGGTTAATGAAACCACAGGCAACAAGCGTCTGTCTGTATCACCCGCCATACTCTTGGAGACTCTCGGAGCAAAGAAAGCAGTCAGGTACACTGCATTCATTACCGCAGCCGACAATCTGAAAACTGGCAACGCTCACTTCGTAATCAACATACAGAATAACGGCAACATCGTGAGCAATACTATAGAACTTGACGTACCACTGAACTGACATCATAATACAAAGCACAAATATTAACACGAAAGATGATAGAACTTATTCCTGCCATCGACCTCATTGATGGCAAGTGCGTACGCCTGACGAAAGGCGAATATGACAGCAAGAAGATATACAACGAAGACCCCGTAAGCCAGGCCAGGGAGTTTGAGCGTCTCGGTTTCAAACGCCTGCACATGGTAGATCTTGACGGTGCGAAGTCAAAACACATAGTAAACGATGCCGTACTGCGTGCGGTAACGGAGGCTACAAGCCTCATCGTTGACTTTGGCGGTGGCATAAAGACAGAAGAAGACATAGAGAAGGCTTTCAGTGCCGGAGCCTCGATGGTGACACTCGGCAGTGTAGCCGTGACCAATCCGACTCTGTGTGAGGAGTGGATAAAGAAGTACGGAGCAGACCGCATAATCCTCGGTGCAGACGTAAGAAACGGGAAAATCAGCATCAACGGCTGGAAGGAAGATTCTGCCGAAGACCTCGTGCCTTTCCTTGAGAAATACGTCAAACTCGGCATCAAGAATGTGCTCTGCACTGAAATATCAAAGGACGGTACGCTTGCAGGTCCTGCGGTTGACCTGTATGTACACATAATGCAGAACTATCCGCATCTGCATCTCATTGCCAGCGGAGGAGTGAGCAGCAACGACGACATTCGTCAACTTGATACGAAAGGCATACCAGCAGTAGTGTTTGGCAAGGCTTACTATGAGGGCAAGATTAAAGTAGAAGAACTGATGTAAAGCCCGCGAATGTAATTTAGGTGGTTTCTGTTAATTACCTCCTTTATTTTCTGATTTTGATTAAGTATGTTAGCAAAAAGAATAATCCCATGTCTTGACGTAAAGAACGGCGAGACTGTAAAAGGTACGAACTTCGTTAACCTGCGCTCGGCAGGAGACCCCGTAGAACTCGGCAAGGCCTATAGCGAACAGGGCGCTGATGAATTGGTATATCTCGACATCACGGCATCACATGAGGGCAGGAAGACATTCACCGACATGGTGACACGCGTAGCCCGCGAGATAAACATTCCATTTACAGTAGGTGGCGGTATCAACGCCATAGAGGACGTAGAGCGTATGCTCGCAGCTGGCGCTGACAAGGTCAGCGTAAACAGTGCTGCGCTGCGTCGCCCCGAGTTTATTGACGAAATAGCCCACCGTTTCGGCTCGCAGGTGTGCGTTTGCGCCATTGACGCACGTCTTGACGACGATGGATGGTACTGCTATGTGAACGGCGGACGCATACGCGTAGAGCGCACGCTACTCGACTGGGCGCGCGAGGTTGCCGACCGAGGAGCAGGCGAGATACTCTTCACTTCGATGAACCACGACGGAGTGAAGCAGGGATTTGCCAACGAAGCACTGGCTATGCTGGCTGATGCCCTGCCAATACCCATAATCGCTTCGGGTGGAGCAGGAAAGAAGGAACACTTCCGCGATGTATTCATCGAAGGAAAGGCCGATGCCGCACTCGCTGCCAGTGTGTTCCATTTCGGAGAAATCCCTGTGCCAGAACTGAAACAGTGGCTTAGAAACGAAGGAATACCCGTAAGAATATAAAAGTCACTCATTATCAACGTTATACAATCGCATTGCTATTACACTGTAATCGCAATGCGATTGCGTTATAATAAGATAGCGATTACAGTGTAATAGCAATGCGATTAGGATACGCCCCGTATCAACAAAAAAATGACAGACCATTCTGCTATAAATCATCTGCAATTTGACAAAAAAACATAAAAAAAGAGCATTTCCTTGGATATGTCAGGCTTTTTAAGTAACTTTGTAATCTTAATGACAAAGCTAACATGGATTTCAGTGAAGTAATAGGACAGGAAGAAATGGCACAGCGATTGCGCTCGCTGGCAGATGCAGAGCGTCTGCCACACGCCATGATGCTGTGCGGTCCCGACGGATGCGGAAAAATGGCAATGGCAATCGCACTGGCTACTTACCTGCTCAATAAGGGTACGTTCCAAGTCAGGGGCATAAGCCATCCTGACCTGCATTTCACCTACCCTACCATAAAACTGAAGAAATGGAGCAGCGAATATAAGCCCGTCAGCAACGATTTCATTGAGCCTTGGCGCGAATTACTGCAAAATGGGGCTTACTTCTCACTCGCGCAGTGGCTCGAAGCAATGGGGGCAGAAAATCAGCAGGCAATAATAACAGTGGGCGAAGCTGGCGAACTGCTCAAGCGCATGATGATGAAGGCCAACCAAGGTGGTTGGAAGGTGAGCATAATATGGCTGCCGGAGAAAATGAATCTGGAGTGTGCCAACAAAATGTTGAAACTAATAGAGGAACCGCCTCAGCACACTATATTCATCATGGTATGCCGCGAACCTGACGAGTTACTTGACACAATACGTTCGCGAGTACAACGCTTTGACATGAAGCGTATTAAGACTGAGGATATAGCAACGGCACTGATAGAAAAGCGAGGGCTGCAACCAGAAGACGCCAACCGCGTAGCACGACTTTCAGGCGGCAACTGGCTGAAAGCTCTGGATGAACTCAATGCAGCAAGCGAAAACAAACTGTTCTTCGACTACTTTGTCACACTGATGAGACAGGCCTATATGAAAGACCTGCGCGAGCTGAAAAGATGGAGTGAGAGCGTGGCTACAATGGGACGCGAACAACAAAAGAGTCTGCTGGAGTACTTCATGAGAATGGCAAGGGAGGCTTTCATATATAATTTCCACAATGACGAGCTGACATACATGACCACTGACGAGGAGCAGTTCTGCAAGAAGTTCGCACGCTTCGTACATGAAGGCAACATAATAGGCTTTCAACAACTATACCAACGAGCACTGCGCGACATAGGACAAAATGCTAATGCCAAAATGGTTTTTTTTGACATAACAATGCAAGTGGCAGTATTGCTACATACTACATAACACAACACTCATTCAATAATAATGGAAGAAATAAAAAAAGACATACAAACCGAAAATCCTACGCAAAACAGCAATTCTTCAGCCAAGCCTCAACAATCGACTGAGCCTGACTGGGGGGCTATGCACTTTACGCTCGGACCTCTGTGTGAGCGTGGCCTGTGCGCACGCGGTGTGTCACGGAGTGACCACCAACTGAATGCCTACGACTGGTTGGCTGACGTGCCAGGCAACGCCGAGAGTACCGACCTCGTAGAGGTACAGTTTAAAAATACCCGTAAGGGATACTATCATAACACCCATGGTCTGGACCTGAAGAAAGGCGACTGGGTAGCCGTAGAGTCTTCACCTGGACACGACATCGGCGTGGTAAGTATGACAGGACGCCTCGTGACCTTGCAGATTAAGAAGGCAAACCTACGCTCTGCTGATGACATCAAGACTGTTTACCGTCTTGCAAAAGACACCGATATGGAGCGCTACTACGAGGCGAAAAGTCGTGAAGACGAGACTATGATTAAGAGCCGACAGATAGCTAAAGACCTTGGGCTCGACATGAAGATAGGCGACGTAGAGTATCAAGGCGACGGCAACAAGGCCATATTCTACTACATTGCCGATGAGCGCGTGGATTTCCGACAGCTTATCAAGGTGCTTGCAGAGGAGTTTCATGTGCGCATTGAGATGAAACAGATTGGTGCAAGACAGGAGGCTGGTCGCATTGGTGGTACTGGTCCATGCGGCAGAGAGCTGTGTTGCGCAACGTGGATGAAGGCTTTCTCAAGCGTAGGAACTACGGCGGCTCGACTGCAGGACATATCTCCCAATCCACAGAAACTGGCTGGCATGTGTGCAAAACTGAAGTGCTGTCTGAATTACGAGGTAGATTGCTACATGGATGCAGCTAAGGATTTTCCGCCACTCAACGAAATGCTGCAAACGCAGGATGCCGACTATTATCACTTCAAGCACGACTATCTTGCAGGCACCATAACCTACAGCACCGACAAACGCAAGCCCGTAAATCTCGAACTGATAAGCTATAAGCGTGCTAACGAGGTGCTTGCAATGAATAAGGAGGGCAAGAAACCACTATCATTGCAGGAAGACAGCCGACAGAAGGAGCCTGAGAAACCGAAGGATATGCTCGACGATTCTGACTTGACCCGCTTCGATAGCAAACTGAAAAAGAAGAAAAAGAAGAAAAAGAAGTCGAAGAGCGAACAGAAAACGAAAGATGAATAGACTACGATGCACAACAGCATAAGAGCTATACATATTATAACAAGTCTGCTACTTGCAACAATGTTTGTTGCCTGCGACACTGCCAACACGGCTTATCACAAGTATATAGGTATTAACACTGATGGATGGCAGAATAAAGACACGCTGACGTTTAAGGTCGATACACTACGACGTTTCGGCGACTACACCTCATATCTCTGCCTACGCATACAGCCTGACTTCCCCTACCGTTTCCTTACGCTGGAGGTTGAACAGAGTAATATGCCTAAGGGAAAGGTGCAGCGGCGGAAGGTAACCATCGAGGTTGTCAATAAAGAAGGCGAGCGGCAAGGCACAGGAATAACTTATCATACACATGAGGTGCCGCTGTTTACCAATTGGATGGGACCTGGCGACTCTGTAAGTTTTAAGGTAAATCACGCTATGGCGCGTGAAACAATGCCAAGTATAATGGATGTAGGCATAAAACTAAAGCGATGAATACCAGCATACTTTGGGTTGACGACGAGATAGAACTCCTACGAGCCCATATTATCTTCCTTGAGAAAAAGGGGTATAGCGTAAAGACTGCCACTGGCGGACTTGACGCTATAGAGCAGTGTCAGCAAGAGACTTTTGACTTGGTACTGCTTGATGAGATGATGCCCGGACTTACTGGACTTGAGACTTTGCAGAAGATAAAAGACCTACAGCCACAAACACCTGTGGTGATGGTTACAAAAAGCGAAGAGGAGGACATAATGGATCAGGCCATTGGCTCAAAAATTGCCGATTATCTGATAAAGCCTGTAAACCCTATGCAAATACTGCTCGCGCTGAAAAAGCACGTGCATCAGCGAGAAATCGTAACAGAGGTAACACAACACGGCTACCAACAGCAGTTTGCCGATATTTCAAGCCAAATCGCATCATGCTCAACATTCGACGAATGGCGTGAGGCATACCGACGTATCGTCCGCTGGGAACTGGAGTTGGCAGAGGCAGCCTCGCCAGCAATTACTGATATGCTCCGAATGCAAAAAGAGGAGGCAAACAACGGTTTTGCGAAGTTCGTCAAGAAAAACTACCAACTCTGGATGGAGAGCAACAGTCCGAAAGCATCCAGAAAAGATGTCGATGTGCCACTCATGTCTAACCGCATCATGCCCGATGTAGTATTCCCCTGCCTTAACAAGGGTGAGAAGGTGTTTCTCATTGTCATAGACAATTTGCGCTACGACCAGTGGAGGATGTTGGCTGGAGAAATAGGCGATATGTTTGACATTGACGAAAATCTGTACTGCAGTATATTGCCTACGGCTACGATGTATGCACGTAATGCCATATTCTCTGGTTTAATGCCGCATCAGATAGAAAAGATGTTTCCGGAATTGTGGGTGGATGAAGAATCTGACGAGGGAAAGAACCTAAATGAATCCCCACTCATCCAAACACTGCTTGAGCGCTATCGACGCAAAGAAACGTTTACATACAATAAGGTAAACGACTCGCAAGGTGCTGAGAAACTTATGCAACAGATGGGCGACATGAAGAAGCACGACCTCAACGTCATAGTAATCAACTTCATTGACATGCTCTCACACGCAAGAACAGAGTCGCGTATGGTGCGCGAGCTTGCTAACAATGAGGCTGCCTATCGTAGCATCACGTTATCATGGGTGCGTCACAGCGTACTGAGTGAGTTGTTTGCTGCATTGGCACAGACTGACTACCGCATAATCCTGACTACAGACCATGGTTCCATCAGATGTGATAAACCAGTGAAAATAATAGGCGACCGCAACACGAATACCAACCTGCGCTACAAGACAGGCCGCAAGCTCACATGCCAATCAAAGGACGTATTCGAAGTCAACGAACCACAAAACATCTGTCTGCCAGCACCAAACCTGACGTCAACATATGTTTTTGCTACTGGTAGCACTTTCTTCGCCTACCCCAACAACTACAATCACTACGTGCAGTATTACAAAGACACCTTCCAGCACGGTGGCATCTCCATGGAAGAGATGATGGTACCACTAATATCATTGAAAGGCAGAAAAAGATAACGAGCTAAGCAATACAACAAAGAAAATGAACAACAAAATAACTATTCCCGACACTGAACATTTGCACAAGGCAGCACAGCAGTTCATCAAGCATTTTAACCTTGACACCATATCGGGTTCCGATGCTCCCACATGCTTTGCTTTTTATGCCCCAATGGGTGCTGGCAAGACGACTTTTATTAAAGCAATATGTGAAGAACTCGGTGTGGAAGATGTTATAACTTCGCCTACATTCGCAATAGTAAACGAATACACAGATGCCAATGGTGCGCCTATCTACCACTTTGATTTCTACCGTATCAAACGTCAGGAGGAACTGTTTGACATGGGTGCAGACGAATATTTCTATTCAGGCAACCTCTGTTTCATGGAATGGCCAGAACTTGTAGAAGATGCCCTGCCCGATGATGTACTGCGCATAAGCATCACCCCACAATCTGACGGCTCACGCATCGTTGAGTGGTAAAAGACGTATATCAGACATAACACAATTTTTTCCATATTATATCAAGGTGGCATATTATCACCTTGATATTTTTTTTGAATATCTTGTTCAATTAAAAAAAATATATTACCTTTGCATCTGGAATGACTCAGATAGCCCTCTGACGTGGGCGTGTGGGTCTGATATTTTTTATTGGAAAAAGGACGTTACCATAACGTTATCTTCAACTTGCTAATCTCGCAAATTACGCATTTCCACTGAAGATACGCAACCGGAACGTCCACTTTGGGTGTATTGTATGCGGTGCATCCCTATGCAGTTAGCATAGGGAGTGTCGTGTTGCAATATCGCACGACGTGGGCTATCTCGAGTTGCTTATCCTGTGGAAAGGGCAATGCGAGAGCCTGCAAGTGGGATAAGCGGTAAGTAGAGCAACCCACGTCTTTTCATTATTCACCTTTTTTGATTTGCCAATTACGGGTGGCTGTAGGCAAAAGTATAATTCAAACTTGTTATGAATATCTTTTATTTAGTTTTTGGAACTGACATTAGCTATCATCTGGAAGCATACATGTCCATACGCTCAATTCAGAAACAACTAACACCGGAAGACAGAATTTTTGTGCAAACCACAAATCCTGAGTTCTACAAGCATGCCTCAGTAGAGATATTACCATTATCTGCACAACAGATAGAGAAATGGAAAGGAACGCATGATTATATCTTTCGTGTAAAAACACTTGCAATAAAAGAATTTGCACAAGAGCATCCTGAAGAAGATCTGTTATATCTTGATACAGACACATTTCTTTATGGACAATTGGATGAACTGAGACTTCGTTTGCAAAACGGACAAGGGCTTATGCATAAACTTGAAGGTCATCCAGAAAGCATGAAGGGGGGAACACATAAGATGTGGAAAATCGTTAAAGGCCGTTCTTACAGAGGAATCACCTTGGGTGAACGTCATAATATGTGGAATTCGGGAGTCCTTGGCATTCCTGCATCTAAAGCTGAGCAGGTTTTAGAAACATCCTTATCTATTTGTGACATGATGCTTGATGAGGGCATAAAAGTTCATATCATAGAACAATATTGCACTTCTGTAGCTATGGAAGTGTTAACAAACCTTCGTCTCGCATGCGACCATATCGGTCATTACTGGGGTAATAAAAGAGAATGGCATCATCTATCTGCTACCATCTTTCTCAGTTCGCTTATGCGGGGAGCGGACATAGAAGAAGAGAAGATGGCATTGACCCATGATATAATGACCAGACTACCAGTTTCTATCCACAGACCTACTACTGCCGTAAAGATTAAGAAAGTCATAGACAAGTTGTTTCCTAACAACAACTATCAGTATGTTGGAAAAGAATAATAAAAGAAGCCTGCGAGGTAACAAGGTTTAATTTATCAAAACAAATCGTTTCCCAAAAGTAATGAATATAGTAGATTTGTGGGATTATGGCTATCCATTATAGTTGAATAATATTGCTTTGTTTTAAGTTAATTTTTCTTTTCTCCACAAAAAACGCCTCTGAATACTTGCACAATCAAATAATTATTATTACTTTTGCATCCGAAATCGAAAAAGGAGAGGTGCTCGAGTGGTTGAAGAGGCACGCCTGGAAAGCGTGTAACCGGCAAAACCGGTTCGCAGGTTCGAATCCTGTTCT